>JAYUSV010000467.1:0-11311 GCA_043755495.1 Synechococcales cyanobacterium | reverse complement strand
CTTTCTGAAAATAAAAATCAGACCGATTGTCCAAGGCTACGAGCACTAACGGGAAATCAAGGCTGATCAATTTTCTCTGTAGAAAGTCACACGCACCCTACTAGCACTTTACAAATGATTCATTGTAGAGTTAGGTTTTAAATTGCTGTGAAAAAATCTGTGTCTTTTCGAGGCTCTACTGAATTCTTGTTTTAGGTATCAGCCAGGACGTTGAAAGTCTTGCTAGTCTTAAGACTGCTGAATTTTACATGTCTACATACTGTTCTGTGCAGATGATTCTAGGCTACTGTTATACATAACGGTGGCTAATTTAGTATAAGTTTTGTTCATTACTCAGCTAGGTTTTTAGCAGGTTTTCTTGTGATAATTGAACGTTTTTTTCGTTTAGCTCGCTTTTGCTCAGTGCCATTATTGACAGGCTTGGCTGTCTCCGGGATAGTTCTTGGTATAAAAGAATTAGGTTGGTTGCAACAGCGAGAGTTAGATGCCTATGATCAGGCTACTCGTTTCCGCCCGATAGAGACTTCTGACCCGCGCATTTTAGTGGTGGCAATTTCAGAGAAAGATCTAGGCAAGTATGGTTTCCCAGTCCCTGACCCGATTGTCAATCAAGCTTTACAAAAGCTGATTAATGGTAATGCCGCAATAATTGGATTGGATTTGATTAAATACCTAGCCAAAGACGATTTGCTTAAAACCCTTCAAGGTGAAAATCAAGTAATTGCCATTTGTAGCCATGGTGGTAAATCAGAAGAAACTATTAGTAGTCCACCAGGTATGAATACGGAGGAAACGTTAGCTAAAGTTGCTTTTGCCGATTTACCGATCGATCCTGATAGTGTGGTACGTAGATCTTTACTGCTAGCTGGCAGCATTAATCCTAAATCTGGTTGTCAGTCACAAGAATCTTTAGCTGAGATTATGGCAACTCGCTATTTAGAGACAGTACACAAAATTCAACCAAACTTCGATGAAAAAACAGGTATTTATCAGATTGGCAAATTAGCTATTCCTAGCCTGACAAATAATTTTGGTGGTTATCAAAAGGCTGAAACTGGCGCATATCCAATTATGCTCAAGTATCGACGTGCTGACAAAGACTTTGAGTCAGTTAGCTTAAGTGATTTGATGGATGGCAAAGTTACTAGTATTCAAGACCGCATAGTTTTGGTTGGTGCTGCATACAAGGGAGATAGCTTTCGGACTCCTTTTAGCCCTAGCGGAGCTAAAGACAAAGAAATGCTGGGGGTAAAAGTCCACGCCCAAGCGACTAGCCAACTAGTAAGTGCTGTCCTAGATAATCGCTCTCTGATCAGAGCTTGGTCAGAACCAACTGAGGGACTGTGGCTATTTGGTTGGTCACTGGTAGGTGGCAGTTTGGCTTGGTTTGTGCGTCATCCCGGCAAGTTATTGGGTTCATTGACCTTAGCGGGAAGTGGATCGATCGGGGCTTTTGGCCTGTTATTTGCCAACTCAGTATGGATTCCAGTGCTTTCGCCCTTGTTGGGTCTGAGTGGTGCAGCTCTGGCGGCCTATGGCTGGCGGAATTATGGGATTGATCGAGAGCAGCAAAAAATGCAGGCGCTCTCACGGAATCAGGAACAGACGATCGAAGCATTAAAACAAATTTTGAGTCAGCAGCCGATTACCGGTATCCCTACTCAAAACATGCCCCCACCGATGCCAGCGACTACGGCTATTCCTGAGCAGCGGTTGTTGGGCGATCGATATCAAACCATCAATATTTTGGGGGCAGGGGGCTTTGCTACCACTTATCTAGCTGAAGACAATAAAAAACCTAGTCATCCCCGATGCGCAATCAAGCATCTCACTCCAGCACGACGAGACGCGGCTTTTGTAGATATGGCACGCCGCTTGTTTAACACCGAAGCGGCTATTTTAGAGCGGCTGGGCAATCACGAGCAAATCCCCAGTTTACTGGCTTACTTTGAGCAAAATGGGGAGTTCTACCTAGTGCAAGAGCTAATTGAAGGCAAGTGTCTAGATAAAGAACTCGATGACACCGCCGAGCCTTGGACTGAAAAAAAGGTGGTGGATTTATTGCAACAAATGTTGCCAGTTTTAGAATATATCCACGAACGGGGAGTAATTCATCGGGATATTAAGCCCAGCAATATTATCCGCCGCAGCAAAGATAATCTATTTGTTTTGATCGACTTTGGGGCGGTTAAAGAAATTAATCCCCAACTCCCCGATGCCAACACGATTGCCATTGGTACCCGAGGCTATACTCCCGCCGAACAGTATGCTGGATTCCCGCGTTTTGCCAGCGATGTTTATGCTCTGGGGACGATCGCCATTGAAGCTGCCACCAATACTAACCCCCGCGAAATCCCCCAAAACGAAAAAACCGGCGGCCTAAACTGGGAAGATCTGGCTCCCATTAGCCCAGAACTGAAGGCAATTATCAATAAAATGGTAGCTTATCAATATCAACAGCGCTATCCAAGAGCTGCTGATGTGTTGCAAGATTTACAAGCAATGTTACATGCTAAAACCACTGATTCTCGGCCTTTATCTATCTAAGATTCTCCGGTTGTAATCGGCTAAATGTACGAGGGTATTCAGAAAAAAATCTCCCAACACTTCCCGCAAGAGAAAAGCAGTGGTAGAATCTGTTATCAAATAATATTTCGATAACAGGAAGACAATTATGGCCGCAGCACAAAGTAGCCTCATCGGCGATTTTAAAAACTTTATAATGAAAGGTAACGTGCTGGATTTGGCCGTTGCTGTAATCTTGGGTGGTGCATTTGCCAAGATTGTAGAGTCTTTCATCAAAGACATTATCACTCCCGTAGTTTTATCTCCTCTTTTAGAAGCTGCTAAGCTCAAAGATATTGGTGAGTTGAGTTTTAATGGTGTCAAGTATGGATTATTCCTTTCGGCTTTGATCAACTTTTTGTTGGTAGCAGCCGTAATTTTCTTGATGGTCAGAAGCTTTGAAACTGCCAAGAAAAAAATGTCTCGCCAAGAAGCAATGGCTGCTGAAGCTGCTGATCCGATCGCTGTTCAGCAACAATTAATCAGCTCGATCGATCGTCTAAACACCACGGTTTCCCAGAAAATCTAGTCTGCCAAGATAAAGCAAAAAGCCCTGCAATTGCAGGGCTTTTTGGTTGAAATAAATCTCTAAACTTCAGTTAAAACTAAGGAAGGCTGCCAAACTTTGCCATCGAGCGCCATTTGCTCAATATCGATCGCCAGTCGCAAAGCCTTGAGAGCTTGCTCTCCACCCACCGAAGGCTGGTTGCCGCAGCGCACGCAGTTCACAAAGTGCTCTAGCTCGGCATACAGTGGCTCAACGTTGCTGGTATAAACCTTCTCGATCAAACCATCTTGGCGATATAGACCCTGCTGAAAATCGTTGAATTTGTCTCCGTTGTGGCGATGGATTGAGATCTCGTTGTTCAAGAAGTTGGCACGAGTCCAAGAATGACGACAATGAGCATCGATGCTGCGGGTTTTGCGATGGGTTACTTTACTGGCCGTTAGAGTGGCCACCACACCGTTGGCAAAACCCAAAGTGGCTGTTACATAGTCTAGGTACTTAGACGACTCACCACTGCGGCTACCACTGGCAGTTAAGCCCACTACCGACGAACCGGCTAGTTCCATCAATAAGTCGATATCATGAATCATCAAGTCTAAAACTACCGAAACATCGTTGGCACGATTGCTGTAAGGACTCATTCGATGAGCTTCCAAAGCCAATACCCGCTCGGTTTTTAAGACCTGGCTTAGTTCTTGGAACACGGGATTAAAGCGCTCAATATGACCAACTTGCAAAATTGACTGGCTTTCGGCGGCAGCATTGACTAGCTGCTCTGCTTCTTCGATCGTGGCGGCAATTGGTTTTTCAATTAATACATGTATCCCTGCTTTCAGGCAGGCAATTCCTACCTCATAGTGCAGACGGGTAGGCACTGCGATACAGACCGCATCGACATGCTGGATCAGTTCACGAAAATCTTCAAAAAAACTGGCTCGGTACTTACTAGCAGTTTCCAGACCCTGTTCGACGTTTACATCGGCAATGCCGACGAACTTGACATCTTTAATTAAACTGAGTACTCGGGCATGGTGTTGACCCATATTCCCGACCCCGATTAAACCGACTCGCAGCAATTGCCTTGGTGCCTTGATGGGCATGGCAGTTTCCTGTACTTTGTTTGCCGACATATTGTATTTCACCTGAATCTACTCCTCCACCGCAGATGTGGTTAACAGTGGTCAATTTGCCGGAGATTAAAAATGTCTTTACGCCAATGAAAGTAAGAACTATCATGTGCTAAGTCATACAGCAATCACTGCACAAATGTGACTTGAGGTGTTAGCCATCTGTTGCCAGATACTACCACAGTTGCCTTTACATTCAAGGACAGTCAGACTGACTTTATGTTCCAGTAGACCGGGATGAATCGGTGCTGACTATTGCTGAATTGTTTAAAAGTGTTATGGCGGTTCCGTCTCGGATGAAATGAATTTAGGTGGCTCTAGGTCCTGCTAGGCAACAATCACTTACACCGCATTCGAGCTGGAACCGCTATAAGTAGTGTCGCTTGATTGTAACTGATTACTTCTAGTGCAAGCAAAGCTATTCCCCATTAATATTGATTCTCCTGCGCTTTTTCACTTATGCCCAAAGCTGTTATTTTGCTTTCTGGTGGACTGGATTCCACCACTGTTTTATATCAAGCCCGTGTAGACGGGTTCGATTGTTATGCCCTGTCTTTTGACTACCAACAGCGTCACCAAAAAGAGTTGGCTGCTGCTCGTAAGACTGCGCAAATGGCGCAGGTATCCGAGCATCGAGTGGTAGACTTTGACCTGCGCTGTTGGGGTGGATCGGCGCTTACCGATAGTTCGATCGAGTTACCGGTTGATTCTCCGATGGAGACGCTACGAGATCGAGACTTAGGACAAATGGCCGAGGAAATTCCGGTCACTTATGTCCCGGCTCGCAACACGATCTTTTTGAGTTTTGCCTTGGCTTATGCCGAGGTTATTCAAGCTAGCCGAGTTTATCTGGGGGTGAACGCCCTAGATTACTCTGGGTACCCAGACTGCCGACCAGAATACATCGCGGCGATGCAGCAGGTCTTTGATTTGGGCACCAAACAAGGATTGGGTGGCAATGGCATTCAAATTGCTGCACCGTTAATCAATCTGCACAAAACTGAAATTATTCAGCTCGGCAACCGGCTGGGGGTGTCTTGGGCAGACACTTGGTCTTGTTATGATGGCGGCGAGTTAGCCTGTGGAGTCTGTGACTCTTGCCGACTGCGCTTGGCTGCTTTTGCCGAGCTGGGCTTGGTTGATCCGGTGGCTTACCGATGAACCTAGACAGATTCCAGGGGGCCAATCGGCAGTGGATGGCGATGAATCAGCACTCGATCGAGGCGATTGCCATCCATACTGCTGACGGTAAAGTCTAGGTTTTGATACCTATAGGGTTCCCCTACTACTGGCATTTGTTGCCATTTATAAAGCAAAAAGCCCCCGAGAGTCTGGTATTCCTCAATAACCGGCAAAGTGATATCTAGGGATGTATTTAGGTCGCTGACTGAAATTTGCGCCTGCACCAAAAAAGTGTCTCGGCCAGTGGAGACAATCGGTTCTAAGCGGGGATAGTCTTCTTTTTGCTTGCCAAGAATCTCGGCAATTACATCTTTGCGGGTAAGCAGACCAACCATGCCGCCATATTCATTGACTACCATGGCCATGGCAATCCCTGCTGCCTGCATGGGTAATAGCACTTCATCGATCGAAGCTGATTCAAAGAACAAATGCAGGGGGCGAATGCAGTTCTTAATGGGGCTATCTAGGTGTAAGCGACCAGCCGCCATCGGCTTGGCCAAATCGCGGTAGTGAATAGTGCCGACGATTTCGTCGCTGGATCGACCGGTGACTGGATAACGAGAAAAATTGGTGGCTGCTACTCGGTCTAAGACCAACCGCCAAGTGGCATCCATTGGCACCGTTTCCATTTGGGGCTTGGGCACCATCACTTCGGTTAAGGTGACAGTATTGAGGGCAAAGACTTTATCGATAATTTGGCGCTGGTTACTTTGGAGACCAATCTGCTCGGTGGCAATTAGGAGCTGTAGCTCTTGAGATGAAAGCTGATGACGATTGTGCCGGTTATCATCGATACCAAAAGCTCTCAAGAACAAATTGGTAGACTGATTCAGTATCCAAATCAAGGGCTGGAAAATTTTGGCAATTACTAAGCTCGGTGAAGCCAAAACCCTGGCGATGCGTTCGGCGTAGGTTAGAGCCAAGGATTTAGGAATCAGCTCTCCTAAAACAATCTGCAAATACGCCAGCAGTATAAAGGTGCAGACAATTGCTAACAAATTAGCTGTGGGTGAGTAACTTTTACCCAGCCAACGAGAAAATAGTGGGGCGATTAATTGCAATACGGTACGCTCACCCAGCCAGCCTAAAGCCAAGCTTGAGAGGGTGATACCCAACTGAGTGGTGGACAATAGCTGGTCAATTTGGTTTTGTAAGCGTTGGACACTGCGAGATTGCAAGTCACCATCTACCACTAATTGATTGATGCGAGAACGACGCACCGAAACCACGGCAAACTCTGCGGTTACAAAAAAACCGTTTATTGCAATCAAAATCAAAACCACTGCTAACCGCAGTGCAATTTCTGGCGAGCTCAATAGTCCTCTGTATATAGGTTCGAATAACTACTGTTGTTGGTTTCCGTCACCAGTTGGAGCCGGGTTAGGCGCTTCCGTTGGCAGAGCTTCAACGGGGGCTGGTGGATTAACCGGAGCCACATTGCTCGGAGGCTTGCTGGGTGCAGCCTTTGTGGTAGGTGTGGGCTTAGCAGTAGGTAAAGTGCTCGGTTTAGGAGTTGGTGTGGTGTTGGTTGGTTTCTCCAGTTTTTCAGTTTTGGTTTTATCTTCTTTTTCCTCGGTGGTACTGAGTTGACCATCAGGAATACTGATTTTGGTTGGGGGTTTAGCAACTGCTGCACCTACTGGCACATCTTTGGCTTCGATTTGCAGTTTGCGATCGGCATCAGTCAGGCGTAGGGTCAGATTGTTTTCTGGCAGAATTGCTGCTTTGGCTACCAACACCTTGATGCCCACATCTTTGCCATTGGCTGCCAAAGATGTGGGGATGCCTGCGACGCTAAACGGAATGTTTTGCTCTTTGTCTCCCACGATGGTCAACACACCTTGGTTGAACTTGATGGGCTGGCTGCCTTGGTTGCTGAGAGTTACATCTAGTTTCAAGTTAGACCCTTCTAATTTGACCGATTTGATGGTCATGGTGATTCCCTGGTCTTTACTTTCGATCGGGAAAACCAAGGCAGCTTTTTCGTCTGTTTTAAATTTGGCTGCTTCAGCTTTGCGATCTACACCCATAATGTCTTGGGCTTCAGCAATTAACTGTTTCTCGGGCAATACTTCTAGTCCCCGAGTTTTAGTATTTTCGGCAGTGCCTTTGTTACTGCGGCGAATATCTGGTTGGGTTACGCCCTTCAGAGCGGCATGTCCCATGGTGAATCCAATAATGCCGCTAAATAACCCGGCGGCCAGCATCAACATCAACAAAACACTGGTCAGCAGTAGGGCGCGATCTTTTTTGATGTACTTCAGCTTCATGTTTTTAGGGGAAATACTGGGGCAGATGCGTTTTGGTCTAGATATTCACCATAGTCTACCTTGGATTTTCGGTGAAATCTTGGTGAATTAGGGTGAATTTTGGTTAGATTTAAGGATACCTGATCGATTAACGCAGAAGAAGTCAAGGAAATTCGGTAGAATATGAAGAAATATTAACCAAAATCGTCGTCACCCTTCCTTGGAGAAATGCATGGAGCTGAAAAAAATAGAGCGTTGGAGCCTAATCGGACATTTGGTGTCGATGGCATTCGGCCTCGCTGGGCTGTTGATTGTGTTGCCCCATGCTGATTTGATTTTACAATTGCCACCTTTTGGCCAGGGCGTTTTTCAGCTCTCGATGGCCAATGGTGGGGTGCTATATATAGTACTGGGGACGATCGCCGTCTCGGCTTATGCCTATCGCATGTTGGGTTGGTGGCAATGGCTGAGCTTTATGCTGCCAGCGATCGCTTTGTCTTTGAGTAGTGAGCTGTTAGGTACTAGTACTGGCTTACCTTTTGGCGATTATGGATATCTAAATGGTTTGGGCTACAAAATTGCTGGCTTAGTGCCCTTTACCATTCCGCTTTCTTGGTTTTACTTGGGTTTTTCTTGTTATGTCGTAGCGCGCGCAGGCTTTGATAATACCAATTTACCCAACTGGTTGCGCCATAGTGGATCGATCTTTTTTGGAGCTTTGCTGCTAACCTCTTGGGATTTTGTCTTAGATCCAGCCATGAGCCAAACAGCGGTGCCTTTTTGGGAGTGGAAAACTCCTGGGCCATTTTTTGGAATGCCCTACCTGAACTTTGCAGGCTGGATGGGAACTGGGACAGTCTTTATGTCGGTAGCAGCTCTGCTCTGGCCGAAAGAAAGAATCACCTTGGATCGATCGCAGCTTAATTTACCGATGGCAATGTATTTGGGCAACTTTTTGTTTGCTTCAGTACTAAGCATTGCAGGCAATATTTGGATTCCAATGTTGTTGGGTATTGCCCTGGGCATCGTGCCCTTGTTTGCTCTCTGGTTTACAGCTAGAGAAGCTGGGGAAGATCCAGCAGTGGTTGACCCAGACAAATTTGATAAAGTGCTGGGCGGAACTTAATAGCTTGCGGGAGTTGATAGCTTCGCTTAATCCCGAGGCTATCGACTATAATTTTGAGGTCGATCGCCGAAGGTGCAAGCGCAGCTATCGGCTCTTAGCATTTCAAACTCATGACAGATATCAAAATTGGCATTATTGGTGGCAGTGGTCTCTACAAAATGGAGGCGCTGCAAAATGTAACAGAAGTTCAGGTCAAGACTCCCTTTGGCGATCCTTCTGATGCCTTAATTACTGGCGAGATCGATGGTGTGAAGGTCGCTTTTATCCCCCGGCACGGACGCAATCATCACCTGACTCCTAGCGAAGTTCCCTATCGTGCCAATGTTCACGCCATGAAACAAATGGGTGTGGAATATTTAATTTCGGCTTCGGCAGTGGGTTCGTTACGGGCAGAAGTAAAGCCGTTGGATTTGGTGTTACCTGACCAGTTTATCGATCGTACTAAGGGTCGGGCTGCCACTTTTTTCGGTGAAGGCGTAGTAGCCCACATTTCATTTGGCGATCCGATTTGTCCGCAGTTGCAGCAAGTTTTGGCGGACTCGATCGATTCTTTAAACCTCCCAGATATTACTTGCCACAAGGGCGGCACTTATATTTGCATGGAAGGCCCAGCTTTTTCGACTAAGGCAGAATCGAATATGTATCGCCAGTTAGGCGGCACAATTATTGGAATGACCAATTTACCTGAAGCCAAGCTGGCACGAGAAGCTGAGATGGCTTATGCAACCTTGGCGCTTTCGACGGACTATGACTGTTGGCACCCTGATCATGACAGCGTGACAGTAGAAATGGTGATTGCTAACTTGGGTAAAAATGCGGTGAATGCTCAGCGGGTGATTCAAGAAACTGTAAAACGGATTGCCGCCAAGCCTTTTGAATCGATCGCTCACAGTGCTCTAAAATATGCCATCATCACCCCGCCAGCGGGAATGAATCTGGCAACTAAGGAGAAACTTAATCTGTTGATTGGCAAGTATGTAAATTAGTGATTACTGCAATGAGGGAGAGTCTATTTGGCTCCTTCTGCCCGCCAAAAAGTCCAATCGCAAACCAGCCAAAGCTTTCGTTACTTATTCCCCCCGTAAACTAATTATTAGTAGGCTGGGGTGGCGAAATGCCTATAGGTAATATGGGGCATCAGCGACCTCCAAACTCAACATCCCATCAGGAGCTATGCCCACATGAGGGCGAGTTGGGTCATAGTAGAAAGCCATCGCTTGTGGATAAATTTCATTCCCTAGAGAAATTAAGTGTTGTAAGCAGTCGATGAGATTCTGTGTATTTCGGTAAATGATCCGTTTTCCCTGGCCTATTGGTCTCAAACAGCAGGAACCGATCACCTTCGGTGCAAGCGTAGCTATCAAGTGCGCTGTATCCCCGATGTAAATGGAGACTTTACCCGCGATATGGAGATGATGGTGAATCTCTGCGATCGAGGGATGGGGCAACGATCTTGGCGCTATTCCATGCTAGTAAAAGACGAGGTGATCGAAAAAATGTTTATAGAACAAGATGGCTTTGAGGTAATGCCCATGGTTGCTAATGCCGAGACAATGTTGAACTACATCAATACCTCCAGCCAAAGGCCAATAAACCCGAGCAGACTGTGTTGATCCAACCGTGGCAACGCTTGCTGTTTGAGCAACAGGTGGCGGGGCAAAACGAAAAAACATACCACAACAAACGATCGGAGCAATTATGAGTAGTGAAAGCAAATGTCCATTCATGGGCGGAGTTCCAAAATTCACGGCTGGACATGGTACGTCTAACCGGGACTGGTGGCCGAATCAGTTGAATCTAAAGATCCTCCACCAGCATTCACCCCAAGCTAATCCGATGGGTGAGGTATTCAACTATGCTGAGGAATTTAAGAGTCTGGACTATGCTGCCCTAAAAGCAGATATCTTTGAACTGATGACCCATTCCCAGGAGTGGTGGCCAGCCGATTACGGTCACTATGGGCCGCTGTTTATCCGGATGGCTTGGCACAGTGCTGGCACCTACCGCATCGGTGACGGTCGGGGTGGCGGGGGCACTGGAAACCAACGCTTTGCGCCGATCAACAGTTGGCCAGACAATGCCAACTTAGATAAAGCACGGATGCTGCTGTGGCCAATCAAACAGAAATATGGCCAGAAAATCTCTTGGGCAGACCTCATGATCTTGGCTGGCAACTGCGCCCTAGAGTCGATGGGACTCAAAACCTGCGGTTTCGCGGGTGGGCGTGCAGATATTTGGGAACCAGAAGAAGATATTTACTGGGGCGCTGAAGCCGAATGGCTGGGAGATAAGCGTTATACGGGCGATCGGGAGCTAGAAAGTCCTTTGGGCGCAGTGCAAATGGGTCTGATCTACGTGAATCCCCAAGGCCCCAACGGCCACCCCGACCCTGTGGCCTCAGGCAAAGATATTCGGGAGACCTTCGGACGGATGGCGATGAACGATGAGGAAACTGTGGCACTGGTGGCCGGGGGACATACTTTTGGCAAATGCCATGGTGCTGGAGATGAGTCGCTAGTGGGTCGGGAACCCGAAGGAGCCAGCATGGAGGAGC
>JAYUSV010000466.1:0-3631 GCA_043755495.1 Synechococcales cyanobacterium | reverse complement strand
ACCTTGGCGGGTAGTGATCCGCATGGTTTCGTTGCCATATTCACTGGATAGTTCATCCATCGCCAAATAGAGCTGGGGTGGAATGATGCCGCCCGGATTGCGGGTGCGCAGCATCATTTGATAGTCTTTTTCCTGCCCCTTTACTCGGTTGTCCCGGTTATCTTGCTGATAAGAGCCGTGGTACTTTAGGATCTGAATTGCGTCTTCGGTGAAGTGAGTGGTATCTTGCTGCAATTCAGTGGCCAGAGGCTCTCGCAGATAATTACTGCGTTGTTTGAGGGCTTCTACCTTTGCGAGTTTGACGGGAGGAGTGCTGACCATGCTTGTCGCCTGAGATGTTTGTTTGGCTTTGTGGAGTTTTCATTTTAGCTTGGATGCACATTTTTTGGATCTTGAGAGATTTTGGATGTTGGTTAACGGCTGAGTAATCCGTTTGGTAGCCAGTCGAGAGCAGAATCTGTCTCTTGGATTGCATCCCGGATGTCTAGGACTATGGCGGGGGTTTCTGTTGGTTGGGGCGCTCTTGCGGATTCAATCTCTTCGCTGGTAACAGAGGAAATCGATTTAATTTGCGAATCTATTGCTTTTAATGTAGTTGTAAAAGGTGAACTAATAAGTGGAGTAAAGAAAAAGCTTATTCTGTCGATCGCCCTTGGCAAAACTGTCAGAAGTGGTAAAACTATCGATCCATTTGTCTCTGGAGAAACCGCAGTAGATTCCAAGGCAAAAGACCCCCGCACGATGCTGTCGTTATCGACAATTGCCAAACTTGCTTGATAGTCTTTAGTTAATTGATAGCCACTACCTATTGCCAAACTGATTTTGACTGTTTCGCCGTTCTCGGCGATTAAATCATCGATCGCTGTTATCGTAATTTGGGCAGTGCTTTGACCGGCCAAAAAGTTGGCGGTGCCACCCAGCGCTTGGTAATCTATCCCGTTACTAGCCGTACCAGATAGGCGATAATTGAAACTTAAATTATTACTGAGATCACCGATACGAGTGGCCGTGAAAGATCCGATTGAACCGGTTTCCCAGGCTAGATTTTGGTTGCTGGCGATCGATAACTGAGTCTGATTAACATCACTACGCATTTCCCAAATCTTATTGGCCAAAGCCCACAAATCTAAGCGACGGAAGCTAGCCCCAGTATTAATCACATTGTCATCTTCGTTGTCACCGTCTTTGATTTCGACAGCAGTAGCTAAGGCTAATTGATGGAATTCGGCACCAGTCAAAGAGTGATCCAAATATTTATCGGCTAGCTGTTGGGCAATTACCGCTGCTCCAGCTACATAAGCAGCCGCCTGACTGGTTCCCTGTAATGTCAATAGACTATTACCGGTTGCCCCAGCTCCAGTGATTGCCGCGCCCGGTGCAAATAGGGTTTGAGGCGCACGTTGACTAAATGCCGCTAGGCGATCGATATCACTACTATAGGCAACTGCATTATTAGCATATTCTTGCTTGCCCAAGTTAGCGTTGTAAACCGCTCCTGCCGATATCACATTGGGATCATTCGCCGGAGAGCTAAGGCCAAACTGACCGTTTAAATGGGAGTAATTATTACCGGCTGAAGCTACCGGGATAATACCTCGATCGGCTAATTCTGTCAGGGTTTGGCCAAGCTGGTACTGGCTATCAACAGCTTCACTATTCTGATTGTCACCCAATGCCATTAACACGGTGGCAATGCGATAGCGATCGGCGTTGGCATTAACCCAATCTAGAGCCTGTTTCACATAGCGATAGTCGGATTCACCACTATCATTAAACACTTTAAGGCTAATAATATTAACGGCTGGTGCTAGTCCCGGCAAAATAGCATCTTGACTAGCTACAATGCTGGTGGTCTGGGAGCCATGGCCATTCACATCGCGGGCATTGGCATCACCATCGGCAAAATCATACTGATAAACAATTCGATCGGCTACCCCATTCCCATCTATATCTGCCCCAAAGAAACTGTGCTGGGGATTAATGCCGGTATCAATGACGGCGACTGTCCAAGATTGGCCTTGGCTATTGGCAAACCGTGGATCGGAGTTGAGTCGATCGATGCCAGTGATCGATCGGGCTTGCTGGTTGGCCTGCAAGTTAATGGGGTCAACCAATATTGCTTGGGGCTGAAAATCGCCACTATATTCATAGTTAACAATTGCAGCCAACTGCGATTGTAGTTCTGGTAAGATTGGCTCGCTGCTCGGAGTAATGCCTAAAAAGTCAATTTGCGCAGCAGCCAGCGGCGCACGCAGAAAATTTTCGCCGTTCACGATAAGTTATTTGGGGTATTTTAAAGAGTATTTTTAAGACCACGATGCTCAAATCAAAGCATCTAGCACCTGTTAATCCTGACTTTTAGCAATCATGCTAGCAGTCAATATATTTGGTGAGCTGCATCGCTTGCATCTTCAGTCTAGCTGCTCTCCAGCCACATCCATAGCGCCAATATGCCGAAAATTGGCACATCTAAGCATTGTCAAAATAGCAAAAATGGTAAAAAAGGATGAACATTGCTAGCTCACTGGCAGCCAAAATGTTAACATCTTGCCAATCTTTCAATCTTCAGCTTTTGAAGCGATAGCCATGACCTACTTAATTTTAATAATTCCTGGAATGATCTTGATGGCTTTGGCACAGTGGCATGTGAAAGGGACTTATCAGAAATATTCCAATGTAGGCTCTAGTTTGGGGATGACTGGCGCAGAAGTAGCACAGTCCATTTTGCAAAACATGGGAGTAAACGATGTCGTTGTTGAACCTGTGCCTGGGGAGCTGAGCGACCATTACGATCCTTCGGCCAGAGCGGTGCGGTTGTCCGAAGGAGTATATGGTTCTACTTCGCTAGCGGCGGCGGCGATCGCTGCCCATGAATGCGGTCATGTGCTGCAAGATGTGAATCATTATTTCCCGATGAATATTCGCGCTTCTTTGGTGCCCTTTGCCAACTTCGGCTCGCAGTTTAGCACCATGATTGTTATGCTGGGTGTTGGTTTAGCTTCTTCAGGCTCAGCTTTGGGTGATACTGTTGTAAACGTGGGTATTGCGCTTTTTCTGGCTGCTGTGCTTTTTCATGTGGTGACATTGCCAGTAGAATTTGATGCTTCTCGGCGGGCGCTAAAAATTATTGATGATCTGGGAATTTTACAAGGCGAAGAAAACAAGGCAGCTAAAAAGGTGCTGAGTGCAGCGGCTTTTACCTATGTGGCCACCACTATTTACTATGTGCTACAGCTTGTCCAGCTTTTGATGATGCGTCGGCGCAATCCCAATTACTAGGCTGAGCTGTAATACTTTGGTAGAAAGTGCTTAGCCGCAGGTGGTGATCATCGATCGCGCATCTGAGGCTAGCATCTATATCTAAATCTCTGTGCCGTTGTGGCACGTTGGAGTTCGATTCTTGGAGACGCACCGGAGGACATAATAGCAGAGATCAGGGTTTTGGGCTGTGAGAACATTCCTGGACAAGGCTATTTTGGTCTACTCCTAAAATTGTAGGTTGAAGAATAGCCAACTTGGGCTATAATTGGACGTTTGGTCAAGACAACAGTTAAGGAAATTATATGTCCCGATATAGAGGACCCAGACTCAGGATTGTGCGGCGGTTAGGAGACTTGCCTGGGTTAACAAG
>JAYUSV010000465.1:0-3635 GCA_043755495.1 Synechococcales cyanobacterium | reverse complement strand
AGACTAACTCTCCAATAATGAACTTTCAGCCGTGCTAAATCAGCAAAAGGTAATATCTCACCAAAATTATATCACAGAAGGGTCATAGACGCATTTAGACTGCTTAGAGAATATTTTCAATCCACATAGGAATCTAGATTTTGCTTTCTGCTCCTGCTCTGATTGTGATCTGCGGTGCTACCGCTACTGGTAAAACTGGGCTGGCAATTGAGCTGGCACAGCATTTAAACAGTGTGATCTTGAGTGCCGATTCGCGTCAGGTATACCGGGAGATGAATATTGCCACGGCAAAGCCCACGGCAGTCGAGCAGAGTGTAGTACCGCATTACTTTGTCAATACACATGAACCATCTGATGTGCTCACTGTAGCAGAGTATCAGACCAATGTGCAAAATTCCATCCGGTCTTTCCATCAAAAAGGTATTTCGCCGCTGTTAGTGGGTGGTACTGGTTTATACATCAAGTCGATCGTGCGGGGGATGAAGATTCCTCGGGTGGCACCGCAGCCTTTGTTGCGCCGGCAGTTGGAGGAGATCAATCAGTCTATCCTCCATGCCATGCTGCGCCAGGTAGATCCTGATACCAAGATTCACGGCAACGATCGCAATCGCACGCTGCGGGCGCTAGAGGTTTTTTATGTGACTGGCCGATCGATCACCAGTCAGCAGGGCGAAGCACCACCTAGCTATCGAATAATTCAAATTGGTCTAGATTGCCCTAGCCTAGAACAACGCATTCAGCAGCGCGCTAAACAGATGATTGAGCTGGGCTGGGAACAAGAAGTGCGAGATTTAATTACTAAATATGGTTTGGATCTGCCTAATTTAGATACTTTGGGCTATGCGGAAATGCGTCAGTATCTGCAAGGAGAAATTAGTTTAACAGAGGCGATCGAGCTAACTATTCTCCATACTCGCCAGTTTGCTAAACGCCAACGCACTTGGTTTCGGGGGATTCCTGAGATTATTTGGTTAAATAGTGAAGATCCTGATTTGCTGGAGCAGGCGATCGATTTGATTTCTCAATCCCAGTAGATCAAAAATTAGTGGCTCGACCGATCGAAGTAATACCTAAAATTCTTAACCCATCAGCAGTCCAGATAAGATGATCTCCCCACAACTGCTGACGAGGATGATAGAGAGGACTCGTCACCTGGGTTAGGGGATCAATAGCGGTGGTAAAGTTGTAATGACGGGTGTTGCAGCGGTGGCAAGCCAAAGCTAGATTATTCTCATCATTGCAAGGCTCAAGAATCCGCCTCAAATATTTGATAATTATATGGAAACATTGTTGAAACAGGGATTACCAAATACGGTTTCCAGGTTTATGGAGCTGTATTTGGCCTAATTGAGCTGTCGGTGAGTGAACTAGCACAGCCTCGACAGTAGTAGACTTGCGCTGCTTTGGCCTTACATAATCACACTTAAAAGCTAGTATTTTAACGTATAGTTCTGGGGATAAAAATTCTGGAAGCGCCCCAGAATATCGAAAGTATATTTCTGTACACTTGGCCCAGTCGCTACCAGCTTTACAGAATCGAGCGCATCTGGTTGCCCTGAATACCACTGCGCCGCTACCCGTCGAATCGCTGTGTACAAGTCACCACCGCTGGCTTTGATTCCCCGGAAGTAATACTGCAACAGCTTTTGTCGAATTACATAATACTGAATATCTCTACTAGCCAAAAACTGTTCTGGCGAAACCTCGCGGCCAAAAGTCTCTGTCGTCCATTCTGGTAGATTGCTAGGTAGCACTTGACCCATGCCTAAAGCACCACTAACTGGATGTTTTAAAGAATGATTACCGCTGCTCTCTTGACTAACAATCGATGAAATCAAGGCATTCAAAATCCCCTCAGTAGTAGAGTCAATTCTAATATCTCTGGGCTTAAGAATTACACTATTAGGCGAAACCTGGGGCAGTGGCAACACCAAATCAGGAGACTTGCCTAGTTTATTGACCGGTGCTGCGGGCAATTTACTCGGTGGTAATGTTGCTACAACTGGAGGAGAACTAGGACTAACTGGTTTGCTGGATTGTTTTTCTGGTGCCAATGACGACTGGATTGCTGCTGCACTGGTTGAGGCAGGAATGCTACTGGGTGAAAAAGTTGTAGTGGTGGGAACTGGAGTAGCCTGGGACTGCTCGATCGATTTTTCAGCAGGTACATCAGTGATTTTCACTGTATACCAAATACCTGCCATAGCCACGATCGCGAAAAAGATGCTGAATTTCATAGGCAGATGTAGAACCCACTAAAATTTTCGGACTTGCCAGTTCCATTCTAGTATCGATGGTCACAGATGTAACGTTTAGTTTCATTTTTGGCAACTGCCATTTTCTTTGATCAAATCGACTGACCCAAACCCCCATTTTCCCCATACGAGAATGAGGATAGTCAATTATTTCACCCCGCTGTGAATTGATGTTCTTAGCACAGATATCAATAGCTGCGATTGCACTGCAAGTGATCGACAATTTCGATTAAGCTAAAATGGCATGTCCAATCATATTCAGTAAGAGATCATATGGATGCAGCCGATGCAGTGAAAGTAGCGCGGGAATTGCTTTTTAAACAAGCAATGGTGAGTCTTAACGGTGAATGGGTCGGTAGCTTGGCAGCTATCCCCAGTGGTAAAGCTGAATCAACATTAAACTACAGCGAAATCTTTATCCGCGATAACGTGCCTACCATGGCTTATATGCTGGTCATCGGTGAATACAGCACCGTCAAGAATTTTTTGCTGACCTGCCTGCAACTGCAAAATTCCCAGTTTCAAACCCGAGGCATTTTTCCTACTAGCTTTGCTGAACATGATGGCCAACTGATTCCAGACTATGGCCAGCGGGCGATCGGGCGGGTAGTATCGATCGATGCCACTCTCTGGTGGCCAATTCTTACTTGGGCCTATGTGCAAAGATCTGGAGACTATGAATTTGCTCGATCGGCAGCAGTGCAAAATGGTTTAAATGCCTTCTTAGAACTCGTTCTGCATCCCGGCTTCCGCGATGCCCCCACCCTATATGTACCAGATGGGGCATTTATGATTGATCGACCCATGGACGTGTGGGGAGCACCCTTAGAGATTCAAAGCTTGCTCTATGGATCTTTGCTTAGCGCAGCAGGCTTGTTACAAATTGACCTGAAAGAGCGCCAAGAGCAAAGTATTGGCAGCCTGCGCCAATCCGAGCGTCTGGAAACCTGTCTGACCTGGATTGTGCGGTTACGGCGATATATGCTGGTGCATTATTGGGTGACAAGTACCACAGTGCAAGTATTGCGACGGAGACCAACTGAGCAATATGGGGAGTCGATCGAAAACGAATACAACATTCAAACCGAAACTATCCCTCACTGGTTACAAAATTGGCTGGGCAGTCAGGGTGGTTATCTCATTGGCAACATTCGCACTGGCCGCCCAGATTTTCGCTTTTTTACTCTGGGCAACTGTCTGGGATCGATTTTTGACTTGATTGCGCCACCTCAGCAGTTGTCACTGTTTCAGCTAGTGATCAACAATCGCCATGATCTAGTGGCTGAGATGCCGCTGCGCATTTGTCATCCGCCGCTGGAAGAAGTGGACTGGCGGAAAAAAACTGGGTTCGATCGCAAAAATCTGCCTTGGTGTTATCAC
>JAYUSV010000464.1:0-11344 GCA_043755495.1 Synechococcales cyanobacterium | reverse complement strand
CATAGACGGCCTAGACAGTCGCCATAAATATGATTAGCAAAACTAGAGGTGCCCACTAATTCTATTAACGAAATTTCGTTGCGGGCAATAGAATATAGAGCTTGACGGATCAAGGAGGGATGACCACCCACATAATCCATCAGATAATTTACCTCAGAGTTATCCCAATTCAACTGGTGTCGGCGAGCTAAATCTAAGACTTGACTCGGGGTGAATTTTGGCAGATCTACTGACAAGCCCACATTAAATGGAGACTGATTGCTATTGAGTACAATATAAACTTCGGTAGAGTGAATCACAATAATGCGCAGCTTTTGCCAAGCTTCACTATTTTCATCACCATACTTAGCCTTCTCGTGCATGGCGCGCAACAAACCCAAAAAGTCCGAGGCAATTTTCTCCCGCTTAAAAATACAATCGACATCATCTAAGGCCATCACCAACGGTCGATCGATACTGGCTAAGATATGTTTTTCAAAGTAGCTAATGGCATTGTAATTATTCCCGAAAATCTCATCCCACTGTTCTTCTAAACAATTAGGCAAACCTAGGCTCTGGCTCACGCAGGCACAAAACCATTTCAAAAATCGCTCTAAGCTCAAGAAAATGCTTTCGTCGGCTAGCCGTAAGCTTAAAGTTACAGTCATGTAATCTTGATCTCTAGCCTTGGATAAAATTCTGGCCATCAGAGATGTTTTACCCATTTCTTTAGGAGCCTTAATGCGAATTAAAGCCCCAGGTTCTTGAATGACCTCTTGGCAGCGCGATTCAAAAGGCTGTCGATCGATATAAAAAAATGATTCCAGTGGTACTTGCCCTTTCGGCAAGTCTAATACTACAATTGTAGGTAAAGAGGTTGCAGGCGATACTAAATTTTTTACCAAGCCATCATCAATATCTTCGGATTCATCTAAGTCGGCCTGAGGCTGTAAATAATCTAAGGAATCCAAGCTTAGCTGAAAAGCTTGAAAGCAACGTCGTAAGGTATGTTTATCGACTCGCTCTACACCAGCAAAAACCCTCATGACAGTATCGGGAGCTACTCCCACCCTCTCGCTCAGGTCTTCTAAGGTAAGGCGCACTCCCCGGTTTTGCTGCATTTCGGCCTGAGATCTGGCCTTTTCTAGCTTCTGCAAACCAAGAGAAGTTAAAGTCACTCCTCGTCTACGTTTGCGTTTCCGATAATCCATCTGAACAACTCCATATGCCCCAGAATAAAGTTAGTTAGTAATTAGATAAAAGTCTAGCTAATTGGATTGACTCACAAGTTGTGGTGGCTGTTACACACAAAATAATTTCAAACAGAAATCTACATATAGCATATCTTTCAGCCTTAAGTCCTTTAACTTATAAGAAAGTCTATATTTCTGCGGCCTAAGTCCTTAAACTAAGGTTGTATCATTTCTTTGATGGGGAGAGAATATGGGCACTGTTACCTCAACAGGACTTATTTACGACTTCTTGACTACAGAGTAGAGCTTGCTCACTTAGTTGTTAGTTAATCGGGTTTAGGTCGTTACTGAAGCTATATATTTAGGAACCATCGAGGTAAACTTCTAGGTGTTCAAACTCTGCGATTTTGGCTGTGTACTCTGTTAATCAGAAAGCAAGGCTTACTTTGGGTGCCAAGTGGTTTACCTTTATTTATTATTTAAATCTTTTCCTGGCCAACATAGTCGAAACTCACAGGTTTTACTGACTGCCGTATCTAGCATCCGATCATAGATATCTGGCTCTACCTCTACAGCCCCAAACCTTTCTAAGTGAGGATTCTGCATCTGAGCATCGAACAACATAAAATCTCGCTGCCGGAGATGCTCTACTAGTTTTACCATCGCCACCTTCGAGCCTTCTGGAATATTAAAGAACATTGACTCTCCGATAAAAGCTCCGCCAATCACAATTCCCAAAATGCCGCCCGCAAGTTGATCTCCTTGCCAAGTCTCAAAGCTGTGTGCCCAGCCCGCCGCATTTAGCAAATAATAAATTTCCTTAAGCTCATCTGAAATCCAAGTAGTGTCTCGATCGGCACAGCCTTCTACCACCGCCGCAAAATTCCGGTCGATCGCCACCTCAAACTGATTGCTATTCAACACCCGCTGCAAAGATTTTGGATAGCGAAACCCTTCATCTAAAGGGATAATCGCCCGCTGATTACTGCTATACCACTGCAACCCGACCTCCTCGGCCATCAAAAAATATCCCGCTGCATAGTTGGTAATAATATTGCGCACCAAATCTTTTTGCTGGCGAGTAAGTTGTGAGCTAATCAACGACATGAAAATATATCCTAAAAAAACACTGGCACTTCAGAGCCAGTGTATAACGGTAGCTAAACAAGAAGACCGCTAGAGGTCATCGCCATCGTCTAACAAATCTATAATATCGGCCTTGCCCTTGGGAGCAACCACTTTATTAGGCGAAATTTGGACGATCGAATCATTCAAAGCCACCATCAAAGGAGTAGGCTTTACTAAAATTGACAAAGAGTTGGGCACCGATGTAGGCAGTACGCTTTTGGCTACCTGAAGCTGATGGTTAGAGCCTTGGAAAGTGGCAGTAAACACCGCACCTGCTGCCACCATTCCGGCCACACAAGCTCCACCGAACACCTTGAGGAACTTAAACTGCTGCCGCTGATCGATTTTAGCAAAAACATCAGCAGCGAACTTATCAATTGGCTCAGTGACCGGAGGCAGCGGAATTTGCTCGATCGCAGTATGCATCCCGCGCATTTGGTTATACATGGCCTTGAAAGCGGCATCTTCTTGGAGCCACAGCTCCACTTGCTGCCGTTCTGCCCCGTTCACTTCCCCATCGAGGTAAGCACTAAGTAGTTCAAATTTTTCGAGTCCGCTGTTTTGGGGGTTGTTATCTAGCACATCTAACATGGTCTTTTCTCCAGAGCTACCGCTCCTAATTCTAATCAAAATAGTGAACTTCTACAGTCTAATATGGCCAAAAATGAGCAAAAGTTTATCAAGAACCCAAATAACCGCTCAATTGTTCTTGCAATCGCAGCCTTGCCCGAGCAATTCGGGACTTAACTGTACCGATCGAAACTTGAGTAGTCTCAGCAATCTCCTCGTAAGACCGACCATCAATTTCCCGCAGAATAATGGTCTGTCGGAAAGCATCTGGTAACTCGGAGATCGCCACTCGCAGTTGTTCATAAAACTCCCGAGTTGCCATATTATCTTCGGGACTGGGGCCATCGGCGGCAATTTCCCAATCTAACTCACTGCCATTTAACAAAATCGGCGCATCTAAAGATAATGGGCTACTGTTGCGCTTGCGCTTGCGTAACTCGTCATAAAATAAATTAGTGGCAATGCGGCTTAACCAACCGCGAAACTTTTCTGGCTCATTTAAATTTTTAATATTGCGATATACCCGAATCCATACTTCTTGGGAAAGATCTGCCCGATCTTGCCAGTCTGGAGCCAAATGGTATAAAAGCCGATCAACATGAGAACGATAACGCTTCATAATTTCGGTCAAGGCCGCTCGATCTGGTCGCGCACCAGCCTGCGCCATCAGAATGAGGTCGTGGTTCGATAGACTGTCTACTGACACTCTCTGCTGAGGGAGGGGGGTCTCCATTTGCGACCAAGATAGTGAAATTGACTGATTCATGGCGGGTTAGATTCTGCATGTGCTCTTCACCCCTCGACCCAATGTATCAGTAAATGTTCCAAAAACTTAAGATCGCGGCCTTTCTGGCCAAGCTTGACCGATGCCTTGCAGAATGCCTTTGCCCACCAAACCCAGTCCCCGTCCTACAATTTCGGTCAAAACATATACCACAACGTTACCAACAAAAGTGGTCGCGGCAGTAGCAAAAGGCGTAACTGCATCCCGGAATTCTAATGCCATAGTCACCAGCCAGGGAATACCCCGTAGCTTGGTTAATTCTTGCCGCCGGGGGGCGTAGATCGATCGGTACTCAATCGACCCGCAAGAGCACACCAAAAGCTGATAGCGGCTTTCAAAAATTGCTATTGGTCGATAGTATTGACGCTCTAAATAATACCGCCAAGACAAATGATTCCGAAACCGAGCGATATCGCGAGTGGCCAACATTTGAGGACGGTAAAACTGCTCCTTGACTGCTTCTAGTTCACCAAAGCGATTCAAAAAAGGATAGAGCACCGCATTGGCAATTTGCAAGGTGACATTGGTGGCCAAATCTTGCACATACTCAGTAGCTGGCACCGAGCCATAGGCATGAAACTGGTTATCGATAGTAATATCGGCTTGCCCCAGTAAATATTGCCATACATCGCTGCTGCAAGGCACTCGCTCTAAGAGCTGCTGACCTACGGCCAAGCGATCTAAGTTTAGAGTGTTCACTACTTCTAAAGCGCTATCACCCACCGTTAGGGTGTAGTAGCGACCAAAAAATCGACTGGCACTTCCCTGCCAAATATCTAGCAAAATATCGGTCTGGTTGACCACCAACTGCTCTACTGACATCGATCGCAGATCTACCAAGGTAGCCTGAATTTGTTCGCTGACAGCCAGCAGCAACTGCCGACATTTAGCGGGCTGCAAAATATCTATTTCTAGCGGCTGACCAGTGAGATTCGCTAATACCCGCTGGTCTTGACCCAAAGCAAACAGCCGCTCTGGTGTAGATGCCGCCAGGGAGCCGGTGGCTGGGATTTGATCCAATATTGGCTCCAATGCCTGATTGTTGGGTGCCCAGACCAAACTGCAATCCTCTTCTTTTTCTGCGGAGGGTAAAGTTCGATTGATCAACCAAGCCGCCATCCGTAGCTCTCGTCGCCGACCTTGCCAAAACAGCCGATCGATCAACGAAATATCGGTGCTAGCTAAGCAGCGCTCTACCCGTAATAACTCTCGATCGATTTGTTCTCGACCAAATCTGCGCCAATATTCATTGCCCCGCTTGGCCATGCCTGTCACCCCGCATTATTTACGGATTGGTTGGTCGTCTGTTTGGTGCGATTCTTGGGATTAGGATTATCGGAGTAAATTCGCTTGGGCTTAAATTTACGCGGTTTTGGTGTGGCAAACTGACCATCAGATGCCGACTGCTCCTCTTTTACTGGGGGAACTTTAGATTCGCTCAGCCGCTGCCATTTTTGCGCTTGGGCATAAGCCGCTGAACCCTTTGGTACTAAGCTGGCGGCAGCGATCGATCCAGCAAAGTCTTGCTCTTGATATTTCTCGGCAGCAACTTCGGCCAGACGCTGTTGCCAGAGTGATTTCTTTCGCTGGGCACTTTCGTAAACAAAAGTGTCTTTTTTGACTTCATTGCCAATGGCAATCGCCTTAGCCAATGCCTTAGGATCATCGGTGTAGTCTGAAGCTTGAGCTTTTTCATCGGGACGCTTGCCCCCCACAAATTGCCGGAAAGACTTGCGCTTATAGTCGTCTAAGTCACCACTCAAAGCCAAGCTCTCGGCCTCTTGGTAGCGCTCCCAACCATCTTGCTCTCGGGCAAGCTGGGCAGACATTTTATCGTATTGGGTTCTACTCCAATACTTACTTTGGAGAGCACCAACTCGACTGAGATGTAGGGAAGCATCAAACCACTTGGCCTTTTGTAAAGCTTGCTGGAAAGACGCACTGTTTTCATTGCCTTTTGCCCACTGCTGCTCCCATTTTTCGATCGCCGTTTGGGCATCGGGATACACCGTGCTGGTGGGAGGGATTTTCTGCAGTCCTGCCACCGCTTTTTTAATATCACCATCGATAGCTATTTCCCTGCGTGAAACCCGCAGCAACTGGCGGGACCATATATCTAGCTGAGTTTTACCATCATT
This sequence comes from Synechococcales cyanobacterium, assembly GCA_043755495.1. Taxonomy (GTDB): domain Bacteria; phylum Cyanobacteriota; class Cyanobacteriia; order Cyanobacteriales; family Chamaesiphonaceae; genus JAAFHZ01. The sequence goes on along the minus strand of JAYUSV010000464.1, from coordinate 5,552 downwards.
GGCCAAGGGATGCATACTATCCCAATTGTCTACGAGATCGATCGCCTCTAAAACTCTCGTCCGCTCGTCCTTCATATCGGTGTCAGAAGTGGCTACCTTCGCACAGTGCAGTTTTTCACTATCAGTAGAAATAATGGAAACCTTGGCACAGTTTGGCTGTGCTGGTACACCGGTCAACAATAAAGCACTGAGGGTACCAAGCCCCCCCACGGAAGTGAGCAATACCAACCAAAAAACTGACCAAGGGTTAGCTTTTTTCACTGCCAAAACAGTCAGCTTACTAACTGAAGTAGTAAAAGCGACCAATTCACCAGGTGGATCAAATCGGTCATCGCTTAGTTCTTCGACTAAGTTTAATGGCTGGGATCCCTGGATTTTTGAACCTTCCATTAACTCCACAGCCCCGATATCTGTGAATTGGCCTGCGAGCTTTTCTACAGGCTGCTCAGCGGGCAGACTGGTAGACTCCTCGGGTTTTTCGGACCGCCCCATGAGCCGATGCCATTTGGTTCTTGCCACTTTTGTAATCGCACCTTTCAGCTACGTTATTTAATACTGTCAAATATTTGTAAAGCCAGAAGCACAAACGCTTTAACCGCAGGTGGTTACCAGTGTTAATGTTTAGACTTAATTACACAGACAGCTTAATATACTTTTATCACTTTTAGCAAACCGATCGCTGCATTATTCTAGATGACCTTAATATCGAGTTCTCCAGAAATGAATCAATGTTTGTGAATCAGGTATTTTAAATTTTGTCTATGCGTTTTACTGTTGCTCATCAAGAAATCATCTCCTTAAATATAGCCAATGCCGATCGAACATTTTTGGCCTTGCAAACTGCGGGTTTGAGCAATTTGTTAGCCGCCAAAATCCATTTCCAAATCGACTGGGAGCGGGCGGATGAAGATCCCCGCGAACTATCCGAGATTCCAGAGGTGCGTCTGTGGTTTATTCGGCTGGATGCCCAGTATCCTTGGCTGCCGTTGGCGCTGGATTGGCAGGCTGGCGAACTGACCAGGTACGCGGCAATGCTGGTTCCTCATGCTTTTAACCAACAAACTGGCATTCAGTACAACCCTGAAGCTCTAGAGATTTGGGTGATGCATAAAGTGTTCTTTTCCACGAATTGGCTCAAACAGCAAGACAGCGGTGACTACAACCCGGTCAAATTTATGGCCAAGACCTTGGGCTATGAACTAGATCGATCGCTTTTCGATTTACTTTGAAAAATGTCGCCGGTCAAACTGCGCTTACTATTGAGGTTCGGCGACCCTCACCCAACGGAGCCGGTTGGTATCCTTCGCTCTAGAACTGGCGCAAAAAGCGCAGGTCGCTAGTGTACAAACGACGAATATCATCGATTTCGTGCAGCACCATTGCTAAGCGCTCGGCTCCGAAGCCTGCGGCGAAACCGCTATAGATCTCGGGATCGCAGCCGACTTTAGTTAATACATTGGGGTCTACCATTCCACAGCCCATCACTTCTAGCCATTTGCCTTGCCATTGCACATCCACTTCTGCCGATGGTTCAGTGAAGGGGAAATAGCTGGCACGGAAGCGAATTGGCAAATCCATACCAAACATTTGCATCAAAAATTCTTTGATCGTGCCCTTGAGATCAGTAAAAGTCAAAGCTTGATCGACCGCCAAAATTTCAATTTGGTGGAACACCGCCGAATGGGTAGCATCTACAGTGTCTCGGCGATAACAGCGTCCGGGAGCAATAATTCTGATTGGCGGTTCGTTTTCTTCTAGGTAATGAATTTGCACCGCCGAAGTATGAGTGCGCAGCAAGTTGCCATCGGGCAGATAGAAGGTATCCTGCATGTCTCGAGCTGGATGATCCGCCGGAGTATTCAACGCCTCAAAGTTATAGTAGTCGGTTTCCATTTCGGGACCGGTGGCCACGGTATAGCCTAAGCCAACGAAAATATCGATCGCCCGATCAATAATTCCATTCAGCGGATGAACTCGCCCCAATGGCACATAAACCCCTGGCATAGTCACGTCAATGGTTTCGGCTGCTAACTGAGCTTGAATCTGAGCCGCCAAGAAAGTCTCTTTATGCTGATCTAGGCTGTTTTGAATAATGTCTTTGACTTGGTTCGATACCAAGCCGATCGCCGGACGTTCTTCAGCGCTGAGTTGCCCCATACCGCGCAAAATCTGCGGTAGCTGGCCTTTTTTGCCCAAATACTCCACCCGTAGCTTTTCTAGATCTTCTAGATTGTCACAGCAATCGATCGCTTTGATGGCGATCGATTGTAGTTCTTGCAGTTGGGTTTGAAGTTCGCTTAATGAAATGCCCATTTTTAATATTTTGCTCTAGGTCTGCCGATGTTACTCGAACCATATTGTACCGATATATCGCAGCGGTAGCATCAAGTTATTGAAAGCATGGGTAGTTAGCTGCCTGGTCGGTGCGCGGAGCCGAACCGACCAAATTTTATTTCTTGCGGAGTTTTTGACGGATGCGACCAATCAAAATATCTACTTCGGGAATGCCGATTTGGGTGGAGATGAGGCCAAACAAGAGTAAGCCGATGCCACCAGCGACTACTAGCTCTGCGATCAAGCTAATTAAGTTGTGAGGTAAATTTTGCTGCCAAAACTGCCCGATCGCCCAGGCAGCACAGCCAGAGATCGCCGTCGCTCCCAAAATACCAAATAGCGGAAATCCTAAGTCAGCCCAGGGCAAACCTTTTAAGCGTTTATTTAAGATCACCAAGAAAATCACAAACGTAACCAGGTTTACCCCGATAGTAGACAAAGTGATTCCCGGTGCGCCAAAAGGCTTGTAGAGCAAAAAGTCTAGCCCTAAGTTCACAAAGATATTCAAAATGCTGACCTTGAAGGGAGTTTTGCCATCACCAAGCGCATAAAACACCCTAATCAACAAATCTCGCCCCAAAAAGAAAAACATTCCGCTGGCGGAGACTACTAAAATACTGGCCAAAAACTGCGAATTTTGGGTGGTAAAATTGCCGCGCTCAAAAGCCACCTGCACCAATGGCAAAGCCAAGGCAATAATCATCGCTCCCAAGGGCATCATGGTCAGACCGATCAAAATCAGCCCTTGGCGAATCCGATCTTTGAGTTCTGGCCAATGACGTGGCTCCACCAATCGGGAAAAGATCGGCATCATAGGGGTCAAAATAAAGCTAGAGACAATTCCCAAGGGCACTTGCACCAACAAGTTTGCCGAGGCAAAAGCGGGAGCAGCACCGGGAATACTGGCAGCAAAAGTGAGATCGGTAAATAGATTGATCTGCAACATCGAAGTAGATAGCACCGCTGGCAGCATGATGCTCAGTACTTCTCGCACCTCTTTTTGGCGCCAATTTAAACGCCAGCGCAGCTTACCCAAGCCCGATCGCCACTGCACAACTACTTGCACAATCCACTGCAACAGCGCGCCCGCTAGGGTACTCCAGGCCAATACCTGACCACCTAAGCGGGCATTTTCGAGAGTGCCTGTTTTAGCCCCAAACTGCCACAAAAACCAACCCAACCCACCAATTACCGTCACGCTAGACAGCAGCGGACTAATAGAAGGCAACCAATACATGTCACCGGCATTAAGGGTGCCAAAACCAATCCCAATCAAGCCAGAAAGTAGAGTCATGAACGCCATGATCTGCAACTGTTCTACGGCAATGTTCCGAATGGCGGTACTTTGCTGTACTTCTAAGCCTTTTTTCAGGCCACCAGCAAACAGGTCAATAAACTGACCGGCAAAGATGATTAGCAAAACCGAGGCCAGGATCAAAATCAAACCAACGATCGTGGTCACAGATTCAATAATTGGCGCAATTTTTTTGCGGTCTTGCTGGCGAGAAAGCACGCTAGTCACAGCACTATGAAACGGGCCGTTGATACCACCTAGTAAAATAAAGAAAAAACTCGGCACCACATAAGAATAGCTGTAGGCCGTAGCCACAGTCCCGAGGCCAAAGGCTGCTGCCACTATTTGTTGGCGGGCTAGCCCCGCGACTTTGCTTAAGAGCGTGGCAATTGCTACCACCCGCGCAATGCTCACCAAAGATTTTTTGGCTGGTGGTTTCGAGGCAGGTTTACTATCGGAAATGCTATCTGAATCGGAAATACTATCTGACACGGGTTTGAAGGAGGGCAGGTGATTGCGAAATTTGAGGCATGATCTTCGATCGTATCATACCCCCCTGCTTCCAAGGATCAGCATTAAGAGCCAGAGTTCCCTAAAATCTTAGAGTACCTTCGTCCAAGCTGGGAAGACGGAACGGTCAATTATTTAATTGTCGTTAGGCAATATCCGCACCCGAATAGTGTTTTCTCCTACTTCATCCAGCGGGATTTCGATGATTTCACCGGAAAGACGTTCTAGGCAATTTAGTAGAGAGCGCAAATGAGGGGTGCTGGCTCCGGTATCTACATACAGTCGATCGGCTAACGTGCCAATTCGTTTCCAGGTCATGTAGAACTTGGTAAGGTTTTGTTCTAGGTTCGCAGCCTGTTTGAGTAAATCGGAAGCCACCGGCAAACATCCGACTCGCAGCGCTTCTTCCAGGGCGATCGATAGATCCACTGTGGATTGATTGATGGTTTGCACCTGTGCTCCGGCATCCAGATAGCGGGTCAGGTTCCGGGCACTAGCCGTCAATTCTTTGACATTGTCTACATCAGGGTTTTCAATAATTTCTTTCTGCATAGCCTGCTGATGCAGCTCTGGCAAGCGCTCCATTTCTTTTACTAAGGGTGCCAAATAGCGCGGTGGCATTGAACCATCAGCGGCTTTAGCCTTCAGCTCTTCTGGTAACAGATCTGAACTCATAGCAGTCCATTCTTCTGAGAGCTGCTTAACTTCCCGGCGGGTAATTTTGTCGCCTCTGGTTGCTGCTTCAGTGATCATTTGCTGCACTTCTGGTGAAGACTTGGCAGTTTCCACAAAGGCGCGCTTAGTGAAGTTATTTAGAGTCTTGGAAGATAAATCTCCTTGCTCCATCAAAGCATCGGCGCTGTTAGCTAGCTCAATCCAAGCATAAGCTTGACTCTTGCTCAGCTCCCGCTCTTTTAGCCAGTTCAAAAAACCCTGCCCACGACTGTCGCCGCCGCGCTTTTCTCGATCGCGTACCACTCTTAAAATCCGCCCCCGCCAAATCTCGGTCTGGAGGTCAAATCTGTCACATACTGCCCAGGCATCATCCACCTGACGCTGAAAATCAAGTTCCTCAACCGTTTCGTCTTCGGGATCTGGGAGGTCAAAGCTAATATCGTTGGCAATTTCTAGGGCAGCAGCAATGTCTGGCTGGGGAATGGCAACGGGTGTTAGAGGGTGCTCGATCGAACTTACCATGATGCACTGGGAAAAATTATGCGAGTCCCAATTATAGGGAATCCCCAGCCGATCGTCAAAAAAATACTGAAAAGTAACCAGAATAGAAGGATCGATCTCCCCAGCAGTTTGGGAATGATAGCAGGGAAGTTATCTCTGAAACCCCCTTGTTGTCACTAGCCAAACTCCAGAAATACGTCATCTTAGCTGGCTGTGCCCTAGCCCTGAGCCTCGGGAT
>JAYUSV010000463.1:0-11347 GCA_043755495.1 Synechococcales cyanobacterium | reverse complement strand
AACACGGTCACTTATTGCGAATCGAAAATCCTTTACCCCGATTTGATAAAATGAAAGTCTCTCTGAATATAGCTTCTAGCACCTGAATACTTACGTTTAAAGTCTTAAAAGAGTACGAAGGGCAAGGTATTGGAAGGGCTTTGCTTTCAATTATTATGCAGAAATTGACAATGCGTGAGTATCCCGTTTATCTCCATACACAGCCATCGAGTTTTCGAGCAATTAAGCTTTACTCTGATTTTGGATTTTCGTTACTTTCAGGTGATAATTTTGATATCAGAAAAAATGATTTGGATGAATGCTTGCCAATCTTAGAAGAATTTATGCCGAAAAAATATTTTCATAAACTCAAAATTAGTCCCGCCCCCAAAGAGTTTGAGGATACAGTGAACAAATATGACACAAATCAATTTTGAAATTGAAGTTAGAGAAACATTGATACTTTTTGGTAAATTAAAATTATTGTCTTTTTGAGAATTTTTTAAAGTTTCTATCTTTTCAAAAGCATGACCAACAGCATTATATAACCTGAAAAATTGATGTTTTTCAGCGAGTTCTTGCGCTCTGTTTGCAATGATTTTAATTTCTGATGCTTTCTCAGCTAAACTAGCTTCTCCACAACTATTCGAATATGTTTTTTCTAGCACCTCAATAATACTAGCGTATTTTTCCAAAAGCCTCCTAGCCGACTCCAACTTACTATCAGTCATCTTCCGCTTCCGCCCCCAACGCTCGAGCCACCTCCAAACTAGCCCGAGTCATCCCCACCGTCAACTCCCATCTCCGCCAAACTAGCCATCACATGAAAAAAGAACCGCCCAGAAGCTGTACTGGTGTTTCGAGGCTACATCCTTCTTCTTTGGCTACTGCCAATAATAGAAAGTGAATGAGTCAAAGTTTATCTTGATGAGAGATTTTTCGATCGACTAAAGTGGCAGTCGCTTGCGCCGTGGGCATCAATAAAATATCGCTGATGTTTACATGAGCTGGGCGAGTTAAAGCAAACAAAATAGTCTCGGCCACATCCATCCCAGTTAAGGGGATCAGACCCTGATAAACCCGATCGGCTTTTTCCCAGTCACCGTGAAAACGCACCACACTAAACTCGGTTTCGACCATACCGGGATCAATGTTGGTCACTCGTACTGGTGTTCCCAACACATCGATCTTTAAACCCTCCGAAATTGCTCGTACAGCAGCCTTGGTGGCACAGTAAACATTGCCTGCCGGGTATGTTTGACGACCGGCGATCGAGCCTAAATTCACCACATGCCCCCGTCCCCGCTCAATCATGCCGGGAGTAATCGCCCTGGTCAAATACAGCAAGCCTTTAATATTGGTGTCGATCATTTCTTCCCAATCAGCCACCTCCCCAGCCGGTAGTTTCGTCAAACCTCGACTGAGACCAGCATTATTGATCAAAATATCGATCGATCTCCAGTCTACTGGTAGCTGATCTAAACCAAAAGGCTGACGCACATCCCATTCGATGAGCAGCAGATGATCTGGGGCTGCACCTGCTGCTGTGCATCGATCGGCCACCACCTGCAACTTAGCTATTCGCCGTGCCAACAAAATTAACCGCACTCCCAAAGGTGCCAACAATTCAGCACAGGCTGCTCCAATCCCGCTGCTAGCCCCAGAAACCAGCACAGTATGCCCTGCTAAACGACTCACTATGTTCTCCGCACATGAATTCGGCGAGTGATAGTGGTAATGCCGTCAGGGCGCACAAACACTGCCGACAACCAATAATCACCAACCTTACTTGGTGCCTTGGCGTTCTTAAACAGACCGCCTGTAGATAGCAACTCTAGTTTATAAGGTGTGGCTTTGCCATAACTGCCTGTACTTACCGGCTGTTCACTTAAAGCACCCATCATCACATCGTCATTCAAGGGTTCCTGCACAATTACGTCCACGTTGTATTCTTCGCTAGGGCGTAATTTATCAGGGACGATCATATCCACTGTGGGGGGCTTTACTCCGGTACTAGAGCGCACTTGTTCATTTAAAATTTGCTGCCGAGCGACTTTGCCATTGACAATGTACTGACGAGCTTGAATTTTGGCTACCAATTTATTTTGCTTACCACTCTCTGTACTAGCTCCATCAATCTGGGTGGTGATATCGATCGATATCCCGGCGGCATCTTGTTTCCAATTTTGGATAGTGGTGCGGTAACGCAGATTAGAATAGCGCTGCCAAAGACCGCTAACCTGCTGTTGCCATTGACTGCGATTCATACCATCAACGGTGTAATTAGCTGAAAAATTTTCTAATAGGGCTGGCAATTGGCGACTATTGGCAGCTTGGTCAATTTTATTAATAAGTGCCGTAACGTTTGTGGGGGGAGGCGACGTAGCTGCGTAACTAGGAGTAAGAGAGCCAACTGATAAATTTAATACCAAACCAGCCAATACAGGCGAAACAAGCTTCAATCCAGCCATTACCAAAGATTCTCCAAATATTTGAACAGCCGATAGCATCAATCTAGTCGGAATAGTGCTTTAATTATCGCAGGTACTAGGCTAATTGGCGCCATATCTTTAAGAAATGTAGGAAATTAACAACGTGAATCAGAGTTCGGGTAAGCTGCTGATTGCCGCCAGTGGTACTGGTGGACATCTTTTTCCGGCGGTGGCTGTGGCAGAAAAGCTCACAGACTTCGAGATTGAGTGGCTAGGCGTGCCCGATCGACTGGAAACTACTTTGGTGCCAAAACAATACCCCATGCACTTAATTTCGGTGCGGGGATTTCAAGGTAAGTCTATTCCGAAGAATCTAAATACAGTGCGGTTGCTGGTGTCCAGCATCTTTACCACCAGAAAAATCTTAAAGCAAGGCAAGTTCGATGGAGTGTTTAGTACGGGTGGCTATATTTCTGCTCCGGCGATTTTAGCAGCCTACAGCTTAGGCATCCCGGTGGTTTTACATGAATCTAATGCGTTGCCGGGTAAGGTCACTCGTTTGCTGAGTCCTTTTTGTACCAAAGTGGCCTTGGGGTTTAGCAGTGCTGCCCAGTATTTAAAAAAAGCCCATACTATTTATATGGGTACACCCGTGCGGCAGCAGTTTTTACAGCGCCAAAAGCTAGACTTGCCGATTCCGCCAGATGTACCGGTAATTGTGATCGCGGGTGGTTCTCAGGGAGCGGTGGCTCTAAACAACTTGGTGCGAGATAGTGCTTCGGCTTGGTTAGCGACGGGGGCATTTATTGTGCATTTAACCGGAGATAAAGATCCGGCTTCTGGCAGCTTGAAGCATCGCAACTACTTGTCTTTGGCTTTTTGCGATAATATGGCAGGGCTAATGCAAAGAGCTACCCTCATGATTAGTCGATCGGGTGCAGCAACTTTGACCGAATTAATGGTTTGTCGGTTGCCTTCTATCCTGATTCCGTACCCCTATGCTGCCGAAGATCACCAATATGTAAACGCTAAATGCATGGCCGAAACTGGTGCCGCATTGGTGTTTCGTCAAGAAAAGCTCACTGCGGGTTTTTTGGCTGAAGAGGTAGCCAACCTACTGCGATCGCCACAGCGTTTGGGTGATATGTCACATAATACTTCTCAGATGGGGGTGTTAAACAGTGCAGATCTATTGGCTGATCTGCTGCGAGATTTGGTTGCGGCTTCTAAACAAAAATCTTCCTAACCACCATATAAATTAAATCACCAAGATTAATATGATTGTCAGCTTTGCCGAAATTGCTCGCCTGAGAGCACAGCTTTTAGAATATCCTGATGCCTTGATAGCGCTAGAGACTATCTCTGACTGTGAGGGCGATCTAGAAGATGCGGCAATGAGTTTGGCAATTCGAGCCGGTCAAGATCCAGAGTTGAATAATACTGATTGGCTGCCAGCCCTAGCCAAAAAATGCCGAGCAGTGCTCTGCCAAGATAGTCTGCGAGTAGATTTAATTAATGGAAATTGGGCGATGGCCCTACATTTGCTGCAAACTAGTAAGGCCTGTCCCAATATTTTGGCGGTGCCAGTATTGTTGTATATAGAGAATCTGGGAGTCGATCGATTTTGCGAACCTCTAGATCCGCCTTAAGCATTTTTCAACAATCAATGTAGGCTTGCCTCTGTTGGTTTTGACACATTCTAACTTGATACTCTTTTACTCCCGATTAAATTGATCACACTAGCGCCAGATACATTGCATCATCAGGGCTTCAGTGCTGCTGAAAAATTAGAATACATCGATGTTTTACGTGGCATTGCGATTTTAATGGTGATCTTTGTCCACAACAGTCAGACCGTTAATGGGTTATCTGCGCCGGTTAAGTCTATTAGCGAATATGGGCAGATTGGTGTGCAACTTTTTTTTGTAGCCTCTGCCTATACGCTGTGCTTTTCCCAGACCAAAAGAGTCCAGGAAAAATATCAATTAAGATCATTCTTCCTGCGCAGGTTTTTCAGGATTGCTCCACTTTACTACTTTGCAATCTTTTGGTATTTCTTAACTAATCCTTTTAACAATATTTTAAAAATTATTAACATAACGCCTCACTATGATTTTTTCAATGTTTTAGTCAATGTTTTTTTCCTACATGGCTTTGTCCCGTTTGCTAACAATAATATTGTGCCAGGTGGTTGGTCGATCGGCACAGAAATGGCTTTCTATGGGCTGTTCCCCATACTATTTACACTGTTTTCCTGGGCACATAAAAAGTGGGGAATGCTGCCACTATACGGACTCATAGTGGCCTCTATACTTCTAAATCTTACAGCTCAGATGTTGATTGGGCGATTCTTATCCAATGAGCTTGTTCATGACCCATTTATTTACAGAAACTTGATTAATCAGCTCCCGGTATTTTTGATCGGAATGAGCACATTTTTCTATCATCAAAATGATCATCATTTACCCATACCAATTGTTGTCCAAGCTGTTTTATTTACTGCCATAACATTAGCTCTTGAGCAATTGTTCAATGACCAGCAGCCCTGGCTTTTAGTGATTGTCACAGTCTTTTCTGGCATATCTTTTGCTCTACTATTAAATATTTTTAGAGAGCTAAAATATTCCAACAAAATCCTAGAAGAAATTGGCAAGGTTTCTTACTCAATGTACATATTCCATTTTGGCTTTGTTTGGTATTTGGTGCCAGGGTTAAAGATGAATTTAGAGGGGTTCATTGAGCCGCATTTTTTATTAGTTTTATCGTTCATTCTAGCTGTAGTCAGCACTTTCTGGGTTGCCAAGCTGAGCTACAGATACATTGAATCTCCGGGCATTTTGCTTGGCAAATATTTAATCGCTAAGTGGCAGTAATTAATTGTGCAGCTTAGCAATCCCTTCGATGTCTAATAAATAACTCTGAATCACTTCAAAAGCATACTCTTCGGGTAACACCTGCTGGAATTTACTAAACCGATAATTAGGCATATTGTTCATCAAATAGTTGCGAGTGGTTTTTTCTTGCCAAAATTTCTTAGAAAGCACCCGATCGATGGTTTTACTCAAAGTCCCCACACCCAAGCTATCTCCTTCAATCCGCAGCTTAAAGTTATCCACTCGCACCTGCCAATCGTGCTTGCCCTGAATTCCATACTTCAGGGTATGGTTGATTCTTCCTCCGGCAAAAGTCCACCAGGTAGCGTTGCCATCAGCATCCCACTCGATCGCCGGGAAACCAGTGATCTGCTGGCCGAGGGTCGATCGATATTCATCTAAGGCCGCTTGACCTGCCGGGTCTAAGAAAGGCATCGATTTATCAGATCGAAGTATTTCAGCCATCATTTGACAGAGTTCAAAGCTGAGTAACTCTGGAATAAAGCCACCCCAGCTCGGTTTTTTACCTGCCGGTGCACCGCTGACTTGCACTACTCGTTTATCGTTATCAACTATATTTACCACCCAAGATCGCCCGCCCAGCAAAAAAGAAGTGATATCTGGGACTAGTCGATCAACGAAAGCTTGTTCTAAGGAGCCAATCGTATAGCCGCCAGCAGTTTGGACTTGATAGAGCTGAGGGCTACTAAAGACGGCGTATAGCTCCATGAAGTTTTTGTGGCCAAAGGTTTTTTCGGCTTTGGTACCCATAGATAGCTGGCCGCCGGTCATAAACAAAAAGCCGTTGGCGAGCATGTGATTAATTAGTAGGTCAAACTCAGCGCGACTAATGCCAGCAAAATCTGGCACTACCGATAGCTGCTCCCAGCAGCGCTCGGGTTCGATCGCCTGAAACTGTAAAGTCAAAGCTAAAAGCTGATGCACCAACACTGTCCAGGTGCGATTTTGCACCGGCACCGATTCCACCCAGCCCTGACGGGCTAATTCGATAATTGCGGTGGCTTGAAGCAAGGTTTCGCTGTCTTGGACAAAGAAAGTAGTATTGGCATTACCACCCCGGCGGCCAGTGCGACCGAGGCGCTGTAAAAACGATGAAACTGTAGAAGGCGAATTGGCTTGCAGCACATTATCTAAATCGCCCACATCAATCCCTAGTTCCAGGGTAGAGGTACAGACAATACAGGTATTGCGGCCTTCCTGGAAGCGAGACTCGGCATGACTCCGCTCTTCGGCAGAAACCGAGCTGTGGTGGACAAATACGTCGGTGCCTTGGTTGGCAATGCGTTTAGCAATTTCTTCGGAGAGGGCGCGGCTTTGACAAAAGAATAGGCTTTTTTTGCCAGCAGCGATCGCCCCGGCATCGATGGCGATCGAGTCAGAGCTATCGTGCATACATACTCGCAGGTCTTTTTTGCTGGCGACTTTGGGCGGATCTACTACGCAGCTTGGTCTTCTAGAGGTGCCTTGCAGCCAGGTTAAAATATCGGCGGGGTTGCCGACGGTAGCGCTGAGTCCAATGCGCTGGATATCTTGGGAGCTAAATTTGGCGAGGCGTTCGATAACGGAAATTAGATGGGCACCTCGATCGGTGCCAGCGATGGCGTGAACTTCGTCAATTACCACTGCTCTCAGGTCTTTAAAGATAGCTGAGCAGTCTACTTTGGTCGAGAGTAGCATCACTTCTAATGACTCGGGGGTGGTCATTAGCAGGGCAGCCGGGTCGTTAAGAAAAGATTTTTTGCTGCCTGCTTTAATGTCGCCATGCCACAAAAATCTGCGCAGGCCAACCATTTCGGTGTAGAGTCCCAGTCGATCGGCTTGGTTATTTAGTAAGGCTTTGATCGGGGCAATGTAGATGGCTCCAACTCCTTGTGGTTCAGGGTCTAGTAGCTGGGCGATCACTGGAAACATCGAGGCTTCGGTTTTGCCACCTGCGGTAGGAGCCAAGATCACAGCATTGTTGCCGTCGAGCAGGGCGTGGCTGGCAAGTTCTTGGACTGGTCGCAATGATGACCAGCCAACTCGGGAGACAATCGCTTCTTGTAGTCTGGTGGGAAATCGGGTAAATGCAGATTCCATGATGTTTTACAGTCCTTTAAAGCCGATAGAGTCATTGTAAGCACCAAAAAAGAGGCTCAACACCTCTTTTTTGTTCGATGAATTTTTAGCTTACTGCAAGCCAGTATTTGTACCAGGTTTACCGGTAGCCAATTCTACTTTCACAATCTTGCCGCCCATTTTCATAATGCGCTGCTGTTCACGAAACCAATTGTCGTAAGGAACTAACTTAGTGAAGTAAGTATTTTGCAGTTCGCGCTGAGTGCGAACCCGCGATTGGCTCGGCACACAGGCAGTAACTTTGAACATCCGCATATTGGAATTTCTCCGAAAGCTATTTAAAATATTATTGCCCAGATACTTCAAAGTCCGGGAGATTAAGAATCAGCATTAGCGTTCCGAAACCGACCTAAGTTTAGATTGGCTCTCGCAGAACTAGCACCCACTCCCAACTTCCCGGACTCTAAATTAACCCGTTCTAAGCTGAGACTAGCTCAAACCAGAGCAGATATAGTCAAAGTAAACGCCCATTTCCTTACCGGCATCAGCGCCAACTAAGCTAGCAGTTACTTCTTTCATCGCTTGGATAGCTTGAGAAGTAGCAGCAACAGGAACTCCCAAGGAGTTGTAAGTTTCTTTCAAGCCGTTTAATACGCGCTCATCCAAAATGGAAGGGTCGCCAGCTAGCATGGCATAGGTTGAGTAGCGCAGGTAGTAGTCCAAGTCACGAATGCAGGCAGCATAGCGACGAGTAGTATACATGTTGCCACCGGGACGAGTAATGTCCGAGTACAGCAAAGATTTAGCTACAGCTTCTTTTACGATAGTTGCGGCGTTAGCACTGATTGTGCCAGCAGCACGTACCCGCAGTTCGCCGGTACCGAAGTAAGCTTGTAGTTTGCTTAAAGAGTTGGCATCCAGGTACTTGCCCTGAACGTCCGAAGAATTAATTACAGAGGTGATTGCGTCTTGCATTTTTTAAATTCCTTAACTGTTAACTTGATTGTTGAAGCCTCAGGGGTATTAATCAAAAATGATTAACCCATTGCGCCGATTAGGTAATCGAAGTAAGCACCTGCTTCAGCAGCATCTTCAGCAGACATCATGCCTACAGCCGCATCTTTCATTGCACGCACGCCACTGGCAACTGCGTCAATTGGGGTGCCCAAAGACTTGTACATTTCGCGCACGCCAACAACACCGATTTCTTCGATCGGGGTAACATCGCCAGCAACCACTCCATAAGTGATCAAACGTAGATAGTAATCTAGGTCACGGAGACAAGTAGCAGTCATTTCTTCGCCGTAAGCGTTGCCGCCGGGAGAAACCACATCAGGACGCTGTTGAAACAGTTTGTTACCAGCTTCTTTAACCAGACGTTCACGAGAGCTAGTAAGAGTTTGAGCGATTCTAAGACGACGTTCGCCAGAAGCTACAAAAGTCTTGATCCGGTCGAGTTCGCCGGGGCTTAGGTAACGGGCTTCAGCGTCAGCATTGACGATCGCTTTGGTGACGATACTCATTTTTGTGTATTACTCCAAAAAAATTTATAAACCAGATATGAATATATAACTGGCTTTACCAAGTTAAACTATAACGCCGAGGCCGTGAAAACACACGATCAGTTCGCCTAAAGTTTTATATCCTTAGGGCAAGCTCCGCGAACGAAACATCGACTGTGGGGATCTCGGTAAGGTCGGCTACCTTCAAAATGTATTTTCGGGCATTGGTGAGTAATTCCGAAGCGACTCGTAATAGTTCGTAATAAAGCGCAATTTCCTGTTGTCTTTGACAATCACCGAATTCGTTGGTGACTTGGATGACTTTTGCTGATTTCTGATTTCTGTTCGATCGCTCTGGTATGCTGAGTTACTTATGCTCCTTGTGTTGTATCGCCACATCGCTTCAATGACATTAGATTGGATTAGTCCGGCTACTCGGGTTCAAAACCTGCCGCAGTATGTGTTCGCGCGGCTTGACGAACTCAAGACCAACGCCCGCAAACAGGGTATTGACCTTATTGACTTGGGAATGGGAAATCCTGATGGAGCCGCCCATGAGTCGGTGATTGCTGCGGCCAAAAAAGCCCTAGACGATCCCAATATTCATGGCTACCCACCTTTTGAAGGAGTGGGCAGTTTTCGGCGCACGGTGGCTGAGTGGTATCACCGCCGCTATGGTGTGACTTTAAATCCTGAGAATGAAGCCTTGCCCCTAATGGGTTCCAAAGAAGGCTTAGCTCATTTGGCCATGGCTTTTTTGGATCCGGGCGATGTGGTACTGGTGCCAAACCCCGCTTACCCAGTGCATTTTCGTGGCCCAATGATTGCCGGAGCCGAGATTCACGAGATGCTGCTGACCGCCGAAAATGATTGGCTCATCGACCTGAGTAAAATTCCAGAAGATGTGGCTCGACGGGCGAAGATGTTGTTCTTCAACTATCCTAGCAACCCTACTGGAGCGACGGCACCCAGAGAGTTTTATGAAGAAATTGTGGCTTTTGCCCACAAGTATGAAATCATTTTGGTGCATGACCTTTGTTATGCCGAGCTGGCTTTTGATGGCTATCAGCCCACCAGCTTATTAGAAATTCCGGGAGCCAAAGATATTGGCGTGGAGTTCCACACCATGTCGAAGACTTATAACATGGCGGGCTGGCGAATTGGTTTCGTGGTGGGGAATTCCCAGATTATTCAGGGCTTGCGCACCTTAAAGACCAATTTAGATTACGGAATCTTTGCAGCGCTTCAGTCGGCTGCTGAGACAGCTCTGAATCTGCCCGATGAATATGTGTCTCAGGTACAAAACCGTTACAAAGAAAGACGTGACTTTGTGATTGCGGGGATGGCTGAGTTGGGCTGGAATATCACCAAGACCAAAGCCACCATGTATTTATGGATTGCCTGTCCGCCAGGAATTGGCTCCACAGAGTTTGCTCTCAAGGTACTCAGCGAAACGGGGGTAGTCTTAACACCGGGCAATGCTTTTGGGACTGGAGGGGAAGGCTATGTGCGCATGAGTTTGATTGCTGATTGCGATCGACTTGGTGAAGCTATTCAACGCCTGAAAAGCGCGGGGATTACCTACGACTCTTTTCAGTAAAACGAGCAGTCCATCCACATGTATTTATCTCTAGATTAAGAGGATTATGAGCGAAACCATTTTTAGCAAAATTATCCGCCGCGAAATTCCTGCGGACATTGTTTATGAAGATGACCTGATTTTGGCCTTCAATGATATTCAACCTCAGGCTCCGGTACATATTTTGGTGATTCCGAAGCAGGTTATAGAATCGATCGCCGCTGTAACTGCCGCTGACCAAGCTGTTTTAGGACACCTGATGGTCAAAATTCAGCAAATTGCCGCCGCAGCCAACCTCAGTAAAGGTTATCGGGTGGTCACTAACATTGGTGAAGATGGTGGTCAAAGCGTCTCTCATTTACATTTTCATATTCTTGGGCAGCGCCAAATGGCTTGGCCGCCGGGTTAGAGAGTAATATTCTCTACACAATAAAATATATTTCTTAATTTCCTTTACAAAGCTAAATGAATGTTTTAATATAGAAGGCATGAGCGCAAGCCCATATCTCGAACCTTAAAAATTCATAGCAATACATAAGCAAAATGACAACTACTTTACAACGTCGCGAAAGCGCCAACGTATGGGATCGTTTTTGCGGATGGGTTACATCGACTGAGAACCGCCTTTATGTAGGTTGGTTTGGCGTTTTGATGATTCCTACCCTTCTTTCCGCAACTATCTGTTTCATCGTCGCATTCATCGCTGCTCCTCCTGTAGACATCGATGGTATCCGTGAGCCAGTTGCTGGTTCATTGATGTACGGAAACAACATCATTTCTGGTGCTGTTATTCCTTCTTCCAATGCAATTGGTCTTCACTTCTACCCAATCTGGGAAGCTGCTTCCTTAGATGAGTGGTTGTACAACGGCGGCCCTTACCAACTAGTAGTATTCCACTTCTTG
>JAYUSV010000462.1:0-11348 GCA_043755495.1 Synechococcales cyanobacterium | reverse complement strand
GATCTAGTTTCAACACAGGATGACCAAGTAATTCAGCAACCCTACGTATCTGTCTATTTCTACCTTCTCGCAATAGGATTTGCAATCGAGTATTATGCTGATCTTCACTCAGTAGTTTGACTTGAGCCGGTAGAGTTACCTTTCCGTCCAAATCTACACCTGCCGCCCACAGATCCAAAGCTCGATCGCTAGGATGACCAGCTACTAACACTTCATAGGTCTTAGAAATCTGGTGGCGGGGGTGGGTCAACAGACAGGTGAACTGACCATCATTAGTCAGCAGCAATGCTCCCGTAGAGTCGGTATCCAGCCGACCCACCGGGTGAATGCCCTGACGCAAGTCGGCGGGGAGTAAGTCCAATACCGTCGATCGACCTTGGGGATCATCGCAGGTAGAGACGACTCCAGCAGGCTTATTTAACAGGAAGTAATGGCGTTGGGGGCGGGCTTGCAGCAACTCTCCATCGATCGCAATTCGATCAACTTCGGGTTCAGCACTGTCGCCCAAGAGGGCAACCTGATCATTGACTGTCACTCGCCCAGCGCGGATTAATTCCTCTGCTCGGCGGCGGGAAGCAATTCCCCACTGAGATAAAATCTTTTGCAGTCTAGCTGCCATGGCAGATCGACCTGTCACTATAGTTCCCAAGATACTACCGGAAAACAGCTACTATGGGAGATCGGTTCTCTCCCAATTTAGAGGTAGAAATTTGAATCCTCAGCCTTTAAGCTCTAAACCTCAAGGCCTTATTAGCTCATTACTGGCACCGGCTTGTGCTGCATGGCTGCGCACCCAAGTTAGCGAAGTAGAGAGTTTAGACGTGCAAATTGCTGCCAAAGACCGGCAGATCTTGTCAGGGACAATCCCCGCTGTCTCTATCCTAGCTACCAAAACCATCTATCGAGGCATATCTTTACAGAAAATTAAACTTCTAGCCGATCAGATTGAAGTCAATCTCAGTCAGGTGATGCGGGGGAAGCCCTTGCGCGTGCTACAGCCGATCGAAGTAGAGATTGAGGCCACTATTGCTGATGCCGATTTGTTATCTTCTTTGACTGCTCCTTTGTTGTCGGGGGCGGTGAACCAGTTGATTGCTCAAGTAATTGCCCTGCCCGCCGGAGATTGGCGATTAGTTTGGCAGAGTGCGCAGATTGAGTCCGATAAATTGACTTTGCAAGGGTGGGTAAAGCAAGACAGTAGTTCATTCCCAATTAACATTCGCACGGGGATCGCGCTGCTAGAGGGGCGAATTATTTATTTAGCACCTTTGGCGATCAACTGTGCTCTGGTAGATAAACCAGTAGAATCTTATTCGATCAATTTAGGAGATGAGGTGAATTTGCGAGAATTGGTTTTGGCAGATGGGGAGCTACATTGTACCGGTCAAGTCCGCATTTGCCCCTGAACCACATTAGCCGGAACCACATTAAGATGAAAGGATTGTTCGTTCCGATCTGTTCATGTTCGCAAACCGTACCGATTCTCGCTGGCAGCAGCTGCTAAATTCTTTGCCCCAAAATTGGCGTTTACCCGGATCAGGAAACACGCTGGCACTGCTACTGGCACTGGCGATCGGCAGCTTTACAGGGGCGACAGTAGTAGTTTTTCGACTGTTGATTGAACGCATTCATGACCTGGCTTTTGAAAGCTTAGATGATTGGCTAGGAGGCAGTCGGGAGCTGTGGATTTTGACGATCCCCGTTTTGGGTGGGATTGCGGTGGGTTTACTGCGGTGGTACTGGAAAGATCTGGGGAAGAATTTGGCAGGAATGTTGACTGCGACCCAAGCTGGTGAGGATATGCAGCCGGGGCGAGGGATCATTAAAATGCTGGCGGCGGCGATTTCCTTAGGAGCTGGTGCCTCTTTGGGGCCAGAAGGACCAAGCGTAGAAATTGGGGCGAATTTTGGAGTGTGGCTGGGGCAACTCTTGCGGGTATCCCAAGAGCGCCGTCGGTTGTTGTTAGCTGCTGGAGCAGCAGCGGGAGTAGCCGCAGGGTTTAATTCACCGATTGCTGGGGTATTTTTTGCTTTAGAAGTAGTGCTGGTAAATACCCTAGAGACTTCTGCCGTAAGTGTGGTGGTATTGGCAGCAGTAAGTTCTGCTTTAATTGAACAAGTGGGTGTTGGTGCCCAGCCTGCTTTTAAGTTGCCGGTCTACGAAGTGCGGTCGGCCTGGGAGTTACCGCTGTACCTGGGTTTGGGAATTGGTATTAGCTTGCTCTCCTATAGCTTAAGAATAGTGATTCAATGGTCGCAGAATTTTTTCCGAGGACAATATTGGTCGCCAATGGCCAACTTGCCGATCGGGATAACGCCAGCAATCGGCGGGTTATTAGTCGGGCTAGTAGCGCTGAAATTTCCGCAGATTTTAGGGATTGGTTACGAGACCGTAGAAGCCATGCTCCAAGATGTGGGCTTTTCTTTGGTGCTGTTGGCCTCTCTGGTGCTAGCCAAGCTGGTGATGACAGCAGTGAGTTTGGGTAGTGGTTTGGTAGGTGGCTTATTTGCGCCCTCAATGTTTTTGGGAGCCTGTATGGGCACCTTCTACGCCAAGTCTCTGGTGCTGGTTTTTCCGCTGTTAGATGATGCGATGGCTGCGCCTCCGGCTTATGCCATGGTGGGTATGGCGGCTATGTTGGCCACTACAGCCCGGGCACCTCTGACAGCAATTTTGTTAATGTTTGAGTTGACTCGTGATTATCGAATTGTGCTGCCCTTGATGGCTTGCGTAAGTTTAAGCATGTGGTTGGTCGATCGATTTCCCCTGCCGGTAAAAAATCCACACCTAATCCCGGTAAATGCTAAGACGGATTCAGAACAAATGGATTTAGGTGTACAGCCCCAAAATTTATTGATCGATCAATTACAAGTGTCAGAAGTGATGACTCAAAATTGGCTTAGCTTAACAGCTAATACTAGTATATTGTCAGCAGCTCAACTATTTTTAGCCAAAAATATCCGCAGTACTTTGGTCGTAGATGATCAACAGCTAGCGATCGGAATTGTGACAATCGAAGATATTAATCGAGCACTCAGTAATTCTCCAGAATCAGCTTCAGAACTTTTACCCCAGAATCGATCTCTGGGAGATATTTGTAGTCAGCCAATTATTTATGCTCACCCCGAAGAAATTGTGGCTACGGCTCTGGCTAAAATGGCTGGCCGGGGCTTGCATCAGTTACCAGTAGTCGCCAAAGAAACACCCACAGAAGTTGTGGGCGTGTTCGATCGAGAAAATATTAGTATGGCTTGCAGTTTGGCAATTACTAGAATGCATTTGGCCAAACACCAAGTCGATCAAAAATCTGATTAGGTTAAAATACTAATCCATGGATTATTCATCATCGTCATCTTCGCTATCTACTTGGCGCAACCGAATATGTTTGCGGCCAAGGGTGATTTCAAAGGCATCACCTTCCTTTAAGCCCATTCGTTTAGTGTAGGCGGCTCCAATCAACATGTTGCCGTTAGACTGTACGGTAACTTTGTTGCTAGGGACACGACCACCACGACCGTTCGCATTTTGTTTGCCATCTAACTGAATACCTTCGGCGTCAATCAGCGCATTGTAGAATTTCATCAAATTAGCGCGTTCAACACCTCTCTTGGTTTCAGTAGAGTAGCCACATTGACGAGCTTTCTCTTTAGTACTAGTAGTGCCCAATTCCCGGACTTTTTGCAATAGCTCTTCGCCTGTGAGCACAGGGATGGCGGTTACGGCATCGGCAGCTTTCTTTTTACTCATTGAATATCAAGTTGAGGGTAGGGTTTACTTGGTTGGCAGTCTCAATCATCTCTAGTAAGACTTTACTGACATGCACTTCAGATGATTCCGTCAGACAAATTTCAAACTTTAGGTCGCGATTGCCAGTCAACCGAACTATATTACACCAAAGTATCGCAATTTTATGTTCAAAATCGGCGGAAAAAGTTTTTCAAGGGCATTTTTTGGGTTTGATTAAGACTCCTTGCCCCGAAAACTGCATCAAAGCAATATTAATATACAGCCGCTGTTTATTAATGAAAACTGACTTTAGCAGATATATTATAAGGAAGTTTTGCTCCTCAAGCTGGATATTTGTGAAATTAACTACGCGCGGACGTTATAGTGTCAAAGCCCTACTGGACTTGAGCTTACAGCCCTCTTATGGCCCGGCTTCGGTACAGTCGATCGCCCAGCGGCAGGCATTGCCCGCTCCCTATTTAGAAAAGTTATTGATTGCGATGCGCCAAGCTGGTTTGGTGGTATCGGTGCGCGGATCACAAGGCGGCTATCGATTGGCCAAAAAACCGGGACAGATTTTTGTGGGCGATATTTTGGCGGCAGTGGGAGAATCTATCACTGAAGATTCTAGTGCGGCAATTACTGAAGCGATCGATGCGGTGCGTTCTCGTTCTGTAAATTCGATAGGTGGCACTAATATCTCTTCGGCAGAATTAGAAGTTGGAGACCCATTATTAGCTGCTGATTGGGTAATGATATCTCTGTGGCAAAGGTTACAAACAAAGATGCAAGCAGCAGTAAACAGTATTTCTTTAGCAGATTTATACTACGATGCTCGCAGTTGGCAGGCATCTCAAGGAGAAGAGAGTAATTACACAGTTTGAGGGCAGTTAGGCTTTTCAAAATTTCTATCAGATTTATGTAGGATCTTCACCTCGGGGTAATGCTTTCACTTTACTCTATCAGTATATTTTAGCTAGTAACCCAAGACTAATCTGGCCTCTTAGTCACTAATCCAGAAGTCGAACTGTGTTCAGTGGTGGACGAAAAATCGCGGAGTCTGTTATCTTGTAAGACTACTGAGCCGATCTGTATATAGATAGATCTAAAACCGTGACAGCACCAGAAAGCTACAAAGACACCGTCAACCTGCCCCAGACCAAATTCGACATGCGCGCCAACGCCAGCAAGCGTGAGCCAGAAATTCAGCAGCTTTGGGCAGACCGGCAGATTTTTGCAAACCTCTCCCAAACCAATCCGGGCGAAGTCTTTGTGCTGCACGATGGCCCCCCTTACGCCAACGGCGTACTGCATATTGGTCACGGACTCAACAAAATTCTGAAAGACACCATCAACCGCTACCAAATCTTGCAAGGGCGCAAAGTGCGCTACGTACCGGGGTGGGATTGTCACGGACTGCCGATCGAACTCAAAGTATTACAAGATATCCCCGCTGCCGAGCGCCAACAGCTCACCCCGATCGCCCTGCGCCAGCGGGCTGCTGAGTTTGCCAAAAAAACCGTCGAAGACCAAAAAATCGGCTTCAAACGCATGGGTGTCTGGGGCGAGTGGGACAAACCTTACCTCACCTTACAGCCAGAATACGAAGCTGCCCAAGTAGGTGTGTTTGGTCAAATGGTACTAAAGGGATATATCTATCGTGGCCTCAAGCCAGTGCATTGGAGTCCTAGCTCCCAAACAGCTTTAGCTGAGGCGGAGTTAGAGTACCCTGAAGGTCACATCTCCCAGAGCATTTATGTAGCGATGGCTGTGACTAAGTTAGCGCCAGCAGCGGCTGCTTTAGCACCCTATCAAGATAATTTGGCAGTGGCCATCTGGACTACTACCCCTTGGACAATTCCGGCGAACTTAGCAGTGGCAGTGAATCCGCGTTTAGAATATGCCGTGGTCAAGGCGGGCGATCGACATATGATCGTTGCCGCTGCTATGGTCGAAGAGCTAGCTGCAAAGTTGGAAATGCCTTTGACCCTCGAAGTCAAAATCCTGGGACAGGCATTGGAGCATACCCTGTATCAGCATCCTTTGTTCGATCGAGAAAGCCCGATCGTTCTCGGGGGTGAATACATCACTACCGAATCGGGAACTGGCTTGGTACATACCGCTCCCGGTCATGGTCAAGAAGACTACATTGTGGGTCAAAAATATGGCTTGGCGATCTTAGCACCAGTGGATGGTAGCGGGCGTTTTACCGAAGAAGCTGGCGAATTTGTGGGCTTAAAAGTAGCTGATGATGTTTCTTACAACAAAGATAACGAACTA
The DNA here is from genome assembly GCA_043755495.1 of Synechococcales cyanobacterium. Taxonomy (GTDB): domain Bacteria; phylum Cyanobacteriota; class Cyanobacteriia; order Cyanobacteriales; family Chamaesiphonaceae; genus JAAFHZ01. The sequence continues at coordinate 5,342 of JAYUSV010000462.1, read as the reverse complement.
CAGTCAGTCAAAATCAGCGAAGGTAATCAGGCGGTAATCACGGCGCTGACTAATGCGGGGGCATTGCTGAAGCACGAACCCTATAGTCACAAATACCCCTACGACTGGCGCACGAAAAAGCCCACGATCTTCCGGGCGACGGAACAGTGGTTTGCTTCGGTGGCTGGATTTAGAGATGCGGCTTTGCAGGCAATCTCATCGGTGCAATGGATCCCAGCCCAAGGACAAAACCGGATTACGCCGATGGTGGCCGATCGATCAGATTGGTGTATTTCGCGCCAGCGGAACTGGGGCGTGCCAATTCCGGTGTTTTATGATGAAGAAACTGGTGAGCCGTTGTTGACTGCGGACTCGATCGAACATGTGCAAAAAATCTTTGCTGCTCAGGGTTCTGATGCTTGGTACCAAATGGATGTCCAAGATCTATTGCCCGCCAGCCACCGCAATAATGGGCGGAGCTATCGTAAAGGGATGGACACCATGGATGTGTGGTTCGACTCTGGTTCTTCTTGGGCAGCAGTGGCCAAACAGCGCGAGAACTTGGCGTACCCGGCTGACATATATTTAGAAGGCTCTGATCAACATCGGGGTTGGTTCCAATCTAGCTTGCTAACCAGCGTAGCTAGTAACGGTATTGCACCCTACAAGACGGTGTTAACCCACGGTTTTGTGTTAGATGAAAAAGGCCGCAAGATGAGTAAATCTGTCGGTAATGTGATCGATCCATTGGTAACGATGGATGGTGGCAAAAACCTGCAACAAGATCCGGCTTATGGTGCTGATGTGCTGCGGCTATGGGTGTCTTCGGTAGACTACGCTAGCGATGTGCGTTTGGGTAAGAGCATCTTGAAGCAGATGTCTGACTCTTATCGCAAGATTCGCAATACTGCGCGGTTTTTGTTGGGTAACTTACATGACTTTGACCCAGCAACTCAGGCGGTGCCGTTCGATCGGCTTTCTGAATTAGACCAATACATGTTGCACCGGGTAACTGAGGTGTTTGGTGAAATCACGGCTGCTTTTGATAGTTATCAATTTTATCGGTTTTTTCAGGCAGTACAGAATTTCTGTGTAGTTGATCTGTCAAACTTTTATTTAGATATTGCCAAAGACCGTCTATACATTAGCGCTTTAGATAATGAGCGACGACGTAGTTGTCAAACAGTGATGGCGGTGATTGTCGAAAATCTGGCAAAGGCGATCGCCCCGGTGCTTTGTCATATGGCGGAGGATATCTGGCAATATATTCCGTATCCTAAGTCTTACGCATCAGTGTTTGAGTCGGGCTGGGTGAAGCTCGACTCCCAGTGGTCACAGCCCGCTTTGAAAGACACCTGGCAACGACTTCAAGATCTGCGAGATGGTGTAAATAAAACCTTGGATAATGCCAGGATGGAAAAGCTAATCGGTTCTTCATTAGAAGCTCAAGTGTTACTGAGTACTTCTGATTCAGCGATCTATCAGGAATTATCGCGCTTTGGCCAGAGTGCTAATGCGATCGATGAGCTGCGCTATTTCTTTTTGGTTTCTCAAGTAAAACTGGTGCCAGAAATTGCTGGGGCAGACTTTACTGGCGAAAGTCATGGTATCCAAATTGGGGTACTGAAGGCTGATGGCCATAAGTGCGATCGCTGCTGGAATTACTCGGAAACTGTGGGCACTCATGCTGAACATCCGGCTATCTGCGATCGATGTGTGAGTGCTTTAGCTGGTGAATTTTAAGGTTACGTTTAATTTAAGCCAGGGTTGAACGTAGCAAAAGAGGGTTGAGGGGTCTTCCCTCGAACCCTCAACCCCACTTTTTACATCGTCAGACTATTCACATCAGTCTCGATCAACTTCGCCAAATCCTGCAAAAATGCCGCCGCATCAGCACCATAAATAATTCGGTGATCAGCCGTCATATTTACCTGCATTTGCTGACGCACCGCGATCGCCCCATCAGATGTAGCAACCACAGTCGGACGAGAAGCCCCGATCGCCAAAATCGCCCCAGTACCAGGAGGTAAAATGGCATCGAACTTATCGACTCCAAACATCCCCAAATTCGAGATCGTGAAAGTACCACTGCTGTACTCAGCCGGTTGCAACTGTTTGGTGCGTGCTCGATCGACCAAATCTTTCCAAGCCCGCGACAGAGAATAAAGATCCATCTGATCAGCATTAGCCAAAACGGGGGTAATTAAACCACCATCCGGCATCGCCACCGCCACAGACACATTTATCGCCCCGTGATACTGAGTACCACCATCAGTGAAGCTGGAGTTAATCACCGGATATTTTTGCAGAGTCATGGCTACAGCTTTCGCCAACAGCGCACTCATGGTCACGCCCTTGGGCTTGAGCTGTTTGTACAAAACATCCAGCTTATCGGTAGTAATAGTAAAGCCAGTGCGGAAGGTAGGAACAGCTAGGCTGGCCACCATGTTGCGGTTTACCGCATTTTGCAAAGTATTGAAAGGTACTAGCTTTGCCATGGGCACGCCAGCAGGTGGCGCAGCGGTAGGTTGAGTAGCTACTACGCCAGCGGCAATTACTTGCGGCGCAGAAGGACTAACCATATTGGCGGGCAATGGTTTACCAGCAGCGCTAGCCACATCAGCGGCCACTACTCGACCATTTGGCCCAGTCCCTTTCAATTGTTCTAGGTTCACACCCATGTCTTTGGCCAGTTTCTTGGCACGGGGCGAAGCAATTAAGCGACCACTAGCTTCTTGAGATGGTGCTGTGGGGGCTGTAACGACTACCGGCATGACTGCTGCAATAGTCGCAGGTGCTGCTGCTGCACCGCGTTGTTTGGCTTCGGCGATTTCAGCTTCGGTTTCGGCAATTAGAGCGATTGTTTGTCCGACAGGTACCGAAGAGCCAGCCTCGAATAGCAGAATCGCTAAAAAGCCCTCTGCAAAAGATTCTACGTCCATATCCGCTTTGTCGGACTCGACGACCAGCACGGTGTCACCTTTCTCTACTCGATCGCCGGGTGATTTCGTCCAAGAGACGATTTTGCCTTCAGTCATCGTAGAACTCAAGGCGGGCATGAACACTTCACGAATTGCCATAGGAAATAATGATACGTAGGGATAGGAATGAATCAACTAGCCATTCTATCACTTTGGTTGTCTGCTATTGCTGTATCTTCAATATAGAGCCAAGGTTGCGGTAAAATGACTGGGCACTTCACACCGAGGAATAGTTATGTCTTTAGTACCCCCCAAAGAACCCAGCGATAAAACGCTAGAGGCGATGCGGAACTTCTCTGAAACTTACGCCAAAAATACCAGCACTTATTTCTGTGCCGACTTAAGCGTAACCGCCGTAGTAATTAAGGGCTTAGCCTGTAATAAAGAAGAACTCGGTGCTCCTCTTTGTCCTTGCCGCCACTACGAAGACAAAGAAGCTGAAGCTAAGGCTGCTTACTGGAATTGTCCTTGCGTACCCATGCGTGAGCGGAAAGAATGTCACTGTATGCTGTTTCTCACCCCCGAGCAAGATTTTGTGGGCGATAAACAAGAAATTACCCTGGAAGAAGTTAAGGCCGCAGTCTAAATGTCTGACATAACATCAGATTCCACCGCTGGCAGCGAACTAGGACAGGCGATCGAACAATTCAATACTCAAGAATTCTACGCTTGTCATGACACTCTCGAAGCCCTTTGGGTAGCTGCATCTGTCCCAGAAAAGAAGTTTTACCAAGGACTGCTGCAAATCGCAGTGGCCTGTCATCACCTTGGTAACTCTAACTGGCGTGGAGCCACAATTATGCTGGGGGAAGGACGTTTTCGGCTGCGAGACTATGAACCGGCCTATCAACCCGATGACCAGCTCCAAAACGTGGATGTTGAACATATCCGCAATGCCGCTGCTGCGCTTTTGACTGATCTTCAGGCCATCTCGCCCGAGGAAGTCGCCCAGTTTTTGCTAGAATTCACCAACGGCCAGCGCTTTTACCCTGCCATCAAAATTATCTGACTAGATATGACTACTAAACTCACTCCCAATCCTTCTTTTAGCATTACCATGCGCCTAGAAACCCCCAACCGGGCGGGGATGCTAGCTAGTATTGCCCAGGCGATCGCCTCGGTAGGCGGCAACATTAGCGCGATCGATATTACTGAGCAAACCAGGGCGACTTCGTTGATCGAAGTCACGGTAGATGCCAGCAGTACCGAGCATGGCGATCGAATTGGGACGGTGGTGAAGAGTATTGCTGAAGTGAAGATCTTGAGCCTGTATGACCGCACCATGCAGCTTCATCGTGGCGGCAAAATTCGGATGGAAAGCAAAATTTCTCTCGATCGACAGTCGGATTTGGCCATGGCTTATACGCCGGGAGTGGGCAGAGTTTGTCAGGCGATCGCTGCGAATCCAGCCGAGGTTTATAACTTGACCGTGAAGGGCAACATGGTGGCGATTGTTACCGACGGCAGTGCGGTGTTGGGCTTGGGTAATTTAGGGGCCGAGGCTTCGCTGCCGGTGATGGAAGGCAAGGCGATGTTGTTTAAGGAGTTTGCCGGGATTGATGCTTTCCCGATTTGTTTGACCACTCAAGATACTGATGAAATTGTCAATATTGTAATTAACCTCGCCCCAGTATTCGGCGGCGTAAACCTCGAAGATATTGCTGCGCCCCGCTGCTTTGAGATCGAGAAGCGACTAAAAGAAGCCCTAGATATTCCAGTATTTCATGATGATCAGCATGGCACGGCGATCGTTACTTTGGCGGCTTTGCTGAATGCCCTCAAAGTAGTTAGTAAAACTATTAATGACGTAAAGATTGTCTTCAATGGTGCGGGCGCTGCGGGTATTGCGGTAGCTAATTTATTGAAGTTGGCTGGGGCTAAGCATATTACCCTGTGTGATTCTAAGGGGATTATTGCTAAAGACCGCACCGATTTGACCACCGAGAAGTTAGCTTTGGCGGTGGACAAAGGCGGTAGCTTGGCAGATGCGATGGTGGCTGCGGATGTGTTTATTGGTTTGAGTGCGCCCGGTGTAGTTACACCAGAAATGGTGCAGGCAATGGCTGAGCAGCCGATCGTGTTTGCGATGGCCAACCCAATCCCAGAGATTCAGCCAGAGTTAATTTCTGATATTGTGGCAGTGATGGCTACTGGCCGGAGTGATTATCCTAATCAGATCAATAATGTGCTGGCTTTCCCTGGTTTGTTTCGGGGGGCGCTAGATTGTCGAGCGAAGCAGCTTACTTCTAATATGTATCTGGAAGCAGCTAAGGCGATCGCTTCTCTGGTGAATCCGACTGATCTCAACCGCGAATATATCGTACCGTCGGTCTTCGATCCTCGGGTATCAACGGCGGTGACAGCAGCAGTGCAAAAAGCTGC
>JAYUSV010000461.1:0-11378 GCA_043755495.1 Synechococcales cyanobacterium | reverse complement strand
CACCCATCTGAGGAAATCACCGTGTTCACTCCGGCAGTTGTAATATTTGGCATGATCTTGATCATGGCCTCTATCGGCTTGTTTTTCACCAGTAAGTTCAAACCCGAACTGTACCAAGAATCTGACAATATCTATGCAGGTATTGGCTTTGTCTGCGGGCTGATTTTGGTGTTCAGCCTCGATCTGGGTGCGGCAATGATCTTCCAACAGATGTTGATGATTGGTGCCCTAGTCACAGTCATGTGGCAATTCTTACAAGTGCGCGCCGAAAACAAACGCCTCAAAGGCGGCGGGCGTAGTAGTAACAAAGAAGAAAAAAGCTCTGGTCGTCGGGGCGGCTATAACGCTCGTCTTGATGATGAACAAGAATATGTTCCCCAAAAACGGAGTCGCCCACGAGACACCGATCGATTAGAGCGACAGTTTCAGCCCAGCAGCTACGATGATGGCTTCCAAGCACCAGATCGACGTGGTAACCGCATGTTACCCAGTGGATATAACAGGGAAGAACCAATGCCAGATGTCCGTCAACGTGATTACGCACCTGACAATAATTACGATCGCTATGAAGAGCGGGCAACCAATAGCCGTGATGATCGATCGCGCCGCACCGAGAATCCACCCCAAGATGACTGGTCGGCACCAGCAGAAAATCGTGATTGGGACGCTAATCCCCGACCTCGCCGGGATGAAAAGCCGAGTTCTGCACCTCGCAAGAAACCTCGGCGATCTAGCCTAGAAGATTCGGCGGACGAGCCAGCGGCTAAATCGACGGCTTATGTGGAATATGAACCAGTGGATCCTGTTGTAAACGGCAAACCTGTTGAGTTTCCAGACCAGTACTAGCCTATAGAGTTATTTGGCACCAAGATTAATTTTCTTGGTGTTTTTCTTTGAAGACCCAAAAAATTATTACAATCTAACTTAATACATTCTCTCCTCCTTGATATGTTTAGACCAACTGCCTTGCGTCAGTTTGCAGCTTTTCCCTTAATGCTGGGATTTGCCTTGTCTTCCCCAGTACTTTTTCATCAGGCTTCGATCGCCTCAGACAATGACGAAAAAACCAATATTCGTGTCTATAAGCAATCCGGGCCAGCCGTAGTTTCGATTAGGGCTGGTCAAGCAGTAGGCAGTGGCAGTATTTTGACCAGCGATGGTTTGGTATTAACCAATGCTCACGTAATTGTCTCGGCTCAGGGCAATCCAGTCCAAGTCACAATGGCCGACGGACGCAATTTTACTGGCAAGGTGGTGGGGGTTGGTGACAACAATTTAGACTTAGCTTTGGTACAGCTTCAAGGAGCCAGCAGTTTACCCGTAGTAAAATTGGCTAAGAGTACTGTCGAAGTAGGGCAACGGGCTTTTGCGATCGGCAATCCCTTTGGACAGTTTCAGGGCACCTTTACTACCGGAATCGTGAGTCGGGTAGATGCCAAACGCGGTTTAATTCAAACCGATGCAGCAATTAACCCCGGTAACTCTGGTGGCCCCTTGTTAAACAGTGAAGGTGAACAAGTGGGAGTGAATACTGCTATCTATACCCGCAATGAGGGCAATGTGGGCATTGGTTTTGCGATTGCTGCCAACAAAATTCAGCCTTTTTTGGCAGCCTATCGTCAGGGTCAGTTGGGAACGGTGGCAAAAGCACCACAACGAACTACCACCACCACCAAAGTTCGGAAGCTGCCACTAAATGGTCAGTTTATTAGTGCTCGCTTAGGTAGCGGTGATCCAGTGCTACCACCCAACAATAGCTACGTGAATATCTATGTTTTTCGGGGTGTCGCCGGTCAGCGCATTGCCATTAAGATGATCAGCCAAGAAATTGAACCTGGATTGGTTTTAATTGCACCGAATCGCAAAGTGTTATTTAACCAAGAGTCTAACGGCAGCAATAACCTTACGGTCAAAGGTCGATTACCAATTACCGGTAACTACATACTGTTCGCTAACTCTTCTGGGCGTAAAGAGGCTGGCAATTATCAAATTGCGGCGATCGGCCAATAAATTTACCAAGGCACCATTGATGTCCAGCTAATTAAATAGGGGTGTCCCCAAGCAAAAACTCCTACAAAAGCAGCTACGCCCATATAAGCTGGGCGGAGAAATTCCTGCCAATTGAATTGCTGTTTGCCTTGAATGATCGCCACGAAAGGCCAAATTGAAGTGCGTGCTTGGGCGGCGACAAAATCATCACCGTAGCGTTTTAGTAACCGCCGATCGCCGTGCCACACTGCAAATAAATGGTGCGCCATGAGGCCGATCGAAGTCACGATCATAAAACTCGACCCAATCCACAGACTGTGAGCCACACACCAAATTAACTGGCCCACCATTTGGGGATGACGAGTAACCCGCATAATGCCGGTTTCGTAGAGCCTTACTTGGGGTTTGAGAATGGCAGCGACTTCCAATAGATTAAAAGTAGCAGGGTATAAAAACAAAAAAGAGATGGCCGAAAGAATCCAAACTAGTTCTTTGATACCCGCTACCTGTCGCAGATCCCATACCTCTTGGCCGTCGTAGCGATGGTTAAAAAAATAAATTATCAGAGCGGTAGCCGCCGGGACGCTGACTAGGGCAAAAATCACCCGGTATGCTCTGGCTCCGATTTTGGTTTCACCCCAAGGCCGGAGGGCAGCTAGACCACTGTGGGCGATCGCAAAGGCCAGGAGCATGGCAATAATTACATAATGGCTGTTCTGGAAAACAGATAGAGAAGTCGCGGGCATGAAGAGTACAACTTTTGTTACATTACATATAACTTTAAGACTCATTTGCTCTCATGACCAACTCTGGCGCTAATCTTGGTAATGTCCGCGACCTATATCAGCAAGTAATTTTGGAACGCTATAAAAAACCTAAGTTTAAAGGCGTGACCGACCCAGTCGATCGATATCAAAAAGGCCATAATCCTTCCTGTGGCGACACGATCGAGCTGACTCTGCATTTAGATGAAGCCCAAGAAACGATTATTTCAGCTAAGTTCGATGGTGAAGGCTGTGCGATCGCCCTGTCTTCGGCAGATTTAATGGCAGAAGCTCTGCGGGGCAAAACTGTGGTGGAAGCTCTAAAGATGATTGAGGGCTTTCAGGGGATGATGCGCGGCGACTTTGAGTTTCCTCACGAACTGCGCAAGCTAAATGTGCTCAAGGGCGTGTCCCAGTTCCCGGTGCGGATTAAGTGTGCTAATTTGGTTTGGCATACCTTGCGGGCTGCCTTGCAGTCACCGGGGGCAGTAGTAGTCAGTAACGAAGCGGAATAATATGTTTTCTCCCCAGTCTTTTTTGGAATATGCCAAGTACAGCGGCATTGCCACCTTGGCTTTGGCTGTTTTGACAGTTTTGGCTTTGTTTTTGGCTTGGGGCTTTAAGTTCCGGTTGGTGGGCATCACTGGTTTTATGATCGTGATGACTGTGGGATTGTTTGGTCTGAGTTTTGGTTTGTCTCCTCGATCAGCTTTTCCCGGTGCAGTGCGCTACGCGGTAATTTATGATAACAGCACCAATCAAGCGGTGATTGCAGTGCCTAATCGCAAAATTACTACTGAAGCGGCAGAAGCGACATTGAAGCAGGCCGCTACTGATCTGTATTCTTTTGGTCGGGTTGGTGATGTTGATGGCAATATGCACATTCGGATGCGATCGATTCTACATCCCCAGCCAGGAGTCTCTGAACCGCTGTATTTAGGTGAGGCTAAGCGCAATTTGACTAGCCGTGATGGTGCCCAGTTACAAGTGGTGCTCAATGAAAAAAACTTGGCTAAGTTAGCGGGTTAGGTCTTGATTTGTTGCACCAATAAGGCAGCTCGATCGACTGCCTGCCACAAAATATGTGGATGATCTTCGAGTTTATCGTTGCCAGGAATTTGCTCAAACAAAGGAGCCAGAATCACCCTGGCATAACTACCATAAGCAATACCCGAAATAAAAATCTCTTGGCCAGCAGATTTTAATAGCCTTAGTTCTCGCAGCTTTTCTACGGTGTAATTATTGGTGCCACCGGCTAACTGTACATATCCAGGTAATTTAGCTGCGGCTACTTGGCGACCCAGAGCGATCGTGGCGTGAGTAGTGCCCATACCAATATCGCCACTCATTGGTCTGCCATCAGTCTGCCAAATAATTAGGGGATTAGGCGTAAGACTTTGTAAGAGTTCTGAGATCGATCGAAGATGCTCCAGTCCCCCTGGTGCGCTAATCGAAATCAGCTTGAGCTGATCCAAAGCCCCTGCTAACTCCCGCCAAAGCTTAAGGAATTCTTGACCTCGATCGGGCTGAGTATGAATCTCGATCGCTTGTACCTCCCCAGTCTTCAATAGCTCCCGCACCGCAGCAGGAGTAGAAACATGCTTCTGTTCAGCAATAATCTGAATCGGACAAATTGGTAGACAGCGACCACAGCCATAACATCGATCTACAATTACTCCTTGCTGTTTATCGGTAAAAGCAATGGCATCGGCAGGACAGATATTCACACAAGGACGAGGGCAATCGACGGGGCAAATAGTTGGGTCAAAGACAGCTTTACGGAAATGAGGGTCTTCGCCGTCGTTGACACTGACCATTAGCCACGGCTGAGTTGGTTGATAGCCGCGTTGTGCGGCGGCATCCGTCAAAGATTTAGCGGCGGTGACTCCCGATCGAGCAGCGGCGACTACTGCTGGCTCAGCGGCTACATCAATACAGTCGGCACCGGCTAAACTGTAGGCGATCGCTAAATGGCGAATGGCAGGCAGGTCTTGGAAGCTGGCACCACAAATAAGCTTGAACCATTGGCCAGCTTGCAGTGCCTGAAGTGATGGATGAGGGAAAGATAATTGCATTTGTCGATTCTAAGCCCAGAGCTTCACTTGTACCATAGGCGATTCTCTTTCAGAGACGCTACACGAACGGGAAAAAGTATTGAATTGAATGTAATTATTTGTTAATAAAGATTTGTGAACCTTTATTTCGTTTTCACCGAAAGGTGTTGGGGGTAAGCTTTTAAAGCCGAGGAGCCTGATAATAGAGAAAGAAATTTTGTTCTATCGAACTTTGAGATCCTGCTGCCATGATGTCTATCAACAACTTGCTTTTGGCGGAAATCAATCAGTCTGATCGAGATATTAACTTGGCAAGAGCAGCTCTCTATATCGCCCAAACCATTTACCCAGATTTGGATATCGATGGTCAGCTTCAGCTTTTGGATGAGATGGCTGAGGAAGTAGCAAAGCGCTTACCTCAATCTCGTTATCCGTTAATGGTGATTCGGACAATCAATAATTATTTATATGAAGAGTTGGGGTTTACCGGTAATCATAGTAATTACTACGATCCGCGCAATAGCTTTTTGAATGAGGTCTTAGCTCGGCGCACAGGTATTCCGATTACATTGGCTTTGGTATACCTAGAAATTGCTCAACGCATTGATTTTCCGATGACGGCGATCGGCATGCCGGGGCATTTTATGATCCGCCCTGACTTTGAAGACTCCGAAATTTTTATTGATACTTTCCACAATGGCGATATTTTGTTTGCCGAAGACTGTCGGCAAAAGCTGATGAATATTTACCAGCAAGAAATTCCTTACCTTACACCTTCTTTGGTGCCGCCGGTGACTAAGCCCCAGTTCATTGCCCGCATGTTGAATAACTTGCAGATGATTTACCTCGATCGGGGAGATTTAGTCAACGCGATGGTCATCAAAGATCTACTGAGCATCGTCGCAATCTAAGTGCTTCCGAGAACTTAATAAATTTATTACCCGATTCTGCCAAGTCAAGATCGAGTATAAGCTGGCGTGTTGATCTAATTCTCATCAATATCTAGATTTTGTATCATTTATCACAGCTATTACAATATGTGTGTCTATTGTAAAGATATTGTTCTGCTGTCTTTATATTTCTTATTTTGGCCTGAAACTTATATGGGCACACGAATACTACGGATTCGGTAACAATCTATCTCCCCTCAGACCATACTGCTAATTGACACTTGATTCATCAGGTAGTTACTATCTAACCAGTTACCAGATACTGGAAGTCATGTGTTCTAGATTATCTGAGAACGCCACTAGACTACTCTCTACAGCCCTTATTGGGTATCCCTGCATGTATCAACTCTTACTGAGTAGATCGCACCTGCTTTTTACGGCTAGGAGTTTGGTTCATTCATGATCACTACATCTGTTTTGGTTGCATCGCCATTATTAGAGACACACGTTTTAATCTGTTGAAAGCTTGAACTAGTTGTTTATTCGTCAAGAACTTATGTTTCTAAGTAAATCTGCTGAGTTTTTTGGGTCGGTGAGCGTTCAGCCATTGACGCTAATGTTACTAGAGCGAATCAATGATGCCGCATTCTTGGTTGATCCTCAGGGGAATTTCACCTACGGAAATCCCTCCGCACACAAACTTTTAGACTGCTCAACAACCGAACTGTTAACGATGGCAGTGCCGGATCTGCCTTTAGTGAGTTTTTCCCAGGTATGGGACAATCGACACTCTAGCCCACAAGTCGGAACAGCTTTATGCTTTACCGATCAGTACATCACCCCCTCTGATGATGAAGTAGCGGTAGAAATCACAGTCAGCTATGATCGAGGAATTGAGCAAGAATGTAGTTGCTTGTTAATTCGCCAAGTGGAGCCTGATGTTGTTGAACCAAAATCTAATTTTCCGAGTATTCCCCAGTTAGAACCAGTTTTTAGATTCATTGAAGAAAACTATGCTCGATCAATTAGCCTCAAAGATGTAGCAATGGCTACCGGGTACTGTCCATCTTACCTAACTGATTTGGTGCGGCGCTGTTCTGGCCATACAGTCAATCATTGGATTATTAAGCGCCGCATCGCGCTGGCTTGTAGCTTGTTACAAGATACCAATAATACTGTCAATCAAATCTCTGAAGCCACCGGCTATCAAAACGAAGGCCACTTTTTTCGACAGTTTCGACAGCATTGTGGTATGACTCCTTTAGCTTGGCGGAAATCTCAACAACAAGTGGGGTGAAGATATGCCAAAGTTCCTAGCCGGGATATTTTATCCGAGTTGGTCGATCGCTTGTAGAATTGCCGCAGCAATGCTGTTGGCAGTAATAGTTCCAACGATTATCTCGACGTATTTTAACTTACGGCAAATAACGGCTATCACCACTAATGGCGAGTACCGGCAATTAGAAATGCTGGCCAGTGATGCTGCTCAGCGTTTTGACAGACTACTGTTGAAGCGGCGACAGTTGGCCACAGATATTAGTCACAAAGTCGGTGTGACTAGTTTTTTAGCCGCACCCAAGTCTGCTGTATCCATCTTGCCACAGCTTTCAGAAATAGTCGCAATGCATCCAGATCTAGAAGCTATTTTGCTGCTCGATCACAAAGGAGATTGTTTAACAGCAACGATGCCTCAGTTTATTGGTCATCACTACACTGTGCCCGCTACGACAATCTTTAGCTGGTTGCATAGCAATGTGCGCGACTACCCTGGAATGTTTGTGACTCAAGACGTGACCTCTTTGCCTAGCAAAAGTGTGGGGTTGGTATTACTAAAATTAAAGGGAGTAGAAATTTGGTCGGTGGTAAATCGCGGGCTGCCGCCAAAGACGGCAGGACGATTTTTTTTGGCAGATAGTAGTGGAACAATTATTAGCGATCCACTACTATCTTTGCTCTACCAAAAGCCAGTCGGTTGGCCACAATTTCTGCACTCTGAGGGTTCTGGGCATTTTAACTATCAGCCCTCGCCCGGACGGATGCCGCAGATTATTGGCTTCACAACTTTGGCCTCACAGCCTTGGGTGCTGGGAGTTAGTCGATCGCAAGCCGAATTTCAGGCACCTTTGTTAGAAATAATTTGGCTAAATCTACGCGGGGTGGTAGTTGTGGGTAGCATTGCAGCTTTGGTGGCAGTGCTGACCGGCATGTATATTTCGCGGCCAATTAACGCCCTGACTGTCGCTGCCCAGTCTTTAGAACAAGGAGACGGTGAGTTATTTGATGTGGTGCAGCAAGATTTGGCTAAGTTTGCTACGCCTCCCGATGATTTAGGACAACTGGTGCGGGCTTTTTTGCACATGACCAACGAGCTACACCGCCGCGATCGACAGCTTAAATCTCAAGTACAGTCTTTGCGCGTTGAAGTCGATCGCACCCGGCGAGATCAAGATGTGGCTGAAATTATTGATAGCGATCAATTTCAGCTACTACAACAAAAAATTCAGCAGATGCGCAGTCATGAACGGCATGTAGCTGAAACCGAGACAGACTACTTTCAGGAGCTGCAGCAGCAGGTACAGTCATTGAAAAAAATGGGTAGATCTGATGAGTAATAATTATTATTTTAGGAGTAACAAATGACCGAAATCATTGCAGTGCATTCTTTTAGAGGTGGTACAGGCAAGTCTAATTCTTTGGCCAATATCGCGGCCTCGATCGCGATGCAGGGCAGACGAGTGGGGATTATTGATACCGATATTCAGTCCCCAGGGATTCATGTGATTTTGGGTCTGCAACCAGCCCAAATGACCTTTACTTTAAATGATTATTTGTGGGGGCGGTGTGGCATGAAAGATGCTGCTTATGATCTCACAGAGTCATTACGGCACGAAGCTATGGGGGTAGATATCAAAGGCAAATTATTTTTAGTGCCTGCTAGTATTAAGGCCAACGAAATTGCCCGGATTTTACGAGAAGGCTACGATGTGGTGCATCTGAATGATGGTCTGCAAGACATGATTCGGAGTTTGAAGTTAGATTATTTGTTTATTGATACTCATCCGGGGCTGAACGAAGAGACTTTGCTGTCGATCGGGATTGCGGATTTGTTACTAATTGTGTTGCGCCCAGATAATCAAGATTTTCAAGGGACGGCGGTGACGGTAGATGTGGCGCGGAAGTTGCAGGTGGCTAAGATGGCTTTGTTGATTAATAAAGCTTTGCCTAGTATGGTGGCTACTGATTTGCAGCAGCAAGTAGAAGAGCTGTATCAGGTACCGGTGGTGGGCGTGTTGCCGTTGGCGATCGAGGTAGCACAACTAGCTAGCCAAGGGCTGTTTTGTTTGCGATATCCGCAGCATCCAATTTCTATTACTCTGCAAGCAGTAGCCAATCAACTGCTAGGAGTGGCAGCGTAATGGTAAGTATGTCGATTGCAGCTAAGCCAGAACAGCAGATTGAACAACGTCAGCAGGTGTTGGTAAACCATGGGGCAAGGCCAACAGAAATTATCGAATTGCTGGACTATAACCGAAACATTTTTGTCCAGCAACAGGATAGAGCTGTTGATCCTGAACCACATGTGCAAACTTGGCAGGGTTATTTGGCTGATGCGGCAAATATGGGGATTTGGGAAAGTTTGCGACAACGATTGGTGCAGTTGCAGTTTCCGGTACAGTTGGGAATATCCGAGACGGTAGAGTATCGATCGAGTACTCGGCGCGGTTTACCGGTAACGGTGGGGACAGTGGGTTTAGAGTTGCGATCGCCCCAGCTATTGGAGCTATTTATTCATGAAACTTGGGCGGGGCCGATCCCGGTAATTTTTGCAGGCGATCGATCAGATTTTGAGCTGTTAGTGCAGGCATTGTCACGACGGAATGAGCCATTACCGATTCCAGCGGCGATGGGAGCCTGTATGGTAGCGGGGTTTAATAATTGGGATCGAATTCACAGTTATCGTAGTCAATGGGAATCACAACATGGCTCGGAAGGTTGGGATCAGGAGTGGCAGCGATTAATTCCCCAAAAAGCGCTGTATCGAGACCGATTTATAATTTTGAGCGATAGTCCTTACAGCAATGTGGCCGGGTCAGAATTATGTGTGGCTGAAGATTTATGGCAGCAGCAATCGCGGCAAATTCGGTTAGAGCACGAATCTATTCACTATTGGACAAAACGCTGTTTAGGGGCGATGCAAAATAATGTATTGGATGAACTGATCGCTGACTACTGGGGTTTGGTGGCTGCTACTGGGGAATATCGGGCTGACTGGTTTTTACGCTTTTTGGGGTTGGAGGCTTGGCCAATATATCGATCGAGTGGGCGGATGGAGAATTACCGAGGCACTCCGGCACTGTCGGTGGGGGCTTGGGGGGTATTGCAGTCGTTAGTAGTGGCGGCGGCACAGAATTTGGAGCGGGTGCATAATTTGGTCTGTCAACCGCCGGTACTAGAAAATGCTCGTTGTTTGGTGCAGGCGCTAAGTTATTTAACTTTAGAAGAGATCGCTATGGCCGGGGCTGAAAAAGTTTTGACAGAATTAGCGTTGGATTTAAAAAATAAGTTGGTGAGGATTTGAGTCATGTCGGAATTATTGTTGCGGGAATTAACTACTACTGATATTAATTGGCTGAAGCAGGCTGGCGCACAGGCCATGGTACCAGCGGGGCAGATGCTTATTCCGGCGGGTATGGTGGCAGATTGTTTTTATTTGTTGTTAGATGGGCGGGCAGCGATCACTTTGCCTCGATCGGCTTTAGATCCTTTGCAGCGCGCTTTTGCCGTAATTGAAGGCGAGACTGCTGAACAGGAAATTATGGCATTGGAAAGTGGTGATGTGTTTGGGGCTTTGCCCAGTTTGGTGGCTCCGTTGCCGACTGCGACTGTAGTGGCGAAGACTGATTGTATGGTTTTGGCTGTGCCAATGGCAGATTTGCTTGCGCAAATACAGGCAGATGTGGGCTTTGCCGGGCGATTTTATAAGTGGGTAGCGATTTTATTAGCTTGGCGGTTACAGCGAATGTTAAGGCGGTTAGGGCGGCGTAATTTGGCACAGGGTAAGCTATTGCGCGATGTGTGGTTAGTATTTGGGGAGTTTCATGATAGTGATGTGGAGTGGTTGATGGCGATGGGTGAGGTGCGACAGGTGGCGGCGGGGGAGGTGTTATTGGGAGCCGGGAAGGCGATCGAGCATCTATACCTGGTCTTAGATGGCAGTTTGGTAATGTTGTGGGAGGAGGCGGCAGAAAACCCCTTATTGCAAGCATTTGCGGTGTTGGAGGGGCAGGAGATGCTGGGTCGAGAGGTGGCGCAGTTGGGGCAGGGGGCTTTGGTGGGGGTATCGCCGTTTTTAGATGGAAGGCTGGAGCGGGTGACGATGAGATCGGCTGATGGGGCGGTGGTGTTGGCGGTGCCCAGGCGATTGGTGTTGGCCAAGTTACAGCAAGATTTGGGTTTTGCGGGGCGGTTTTACCGGGTGTTGGGGGTGGTGATGGGGCACCGGTTACAGGGGGTTTGTGGGCGAT
This sequence comes from Synechococcales cyanobacterium, assembly GCA_043755495.1. Classification (GTDB taxonomy): domain Bacteria; phylum Cyanobacteriota; class Cyanobacteriia; order Cyanobacteriales; family Chamaesiphonaceae; genus JAAFHZ01. The sequence goes on along the minus strand of JAYUSV010000461.1, from coordinate 156 downwards.
TGGGTTATGGGCGACGGGTGTTTGCGGGGGGTGAAGAAGATGAGTTGGATATGGAGGCGATCGATCGCATGGGGCTTGCTGGGCGGCGGTTTGAGTTAATGTTGGGTAAGTTGATGAGTGGGGTATGATGCTCTGGGTTCTCCCGTAACCAATTCA
>JAYUSV010000460.1:0-11413 GCA_043755495.1 Synechococcales cyanobacterium | reverse complement strand
AGCGATCACTAACATCTTGCGGTAGCTCGGTGAACCGAATTTGCCCATCCTGATAAATGCCTTCGATGGTTTTTAGCATAAGTTGCCGTTGGGTTGGTTTCTCCTTCAATTCTATCAGCTAACTTCAAAGGGCTGGATCTGGAATTCCCGCCTGCTTAAAAGCTTTGCGACGAGATAAGCAACCCTCGCACATGCCGCAGTGTGTGTCACTGTCATGTATACAACTCCAAGTTGATCTAATTAGCTCTAAATTTTCTGCACCAAGCTTTACAACGTCGCCCTTGGTTTTACTGAGAAATGGGGCTTGAAGCGAGATGCTCGTGTAACCAGCTTCTTCTACCAATTTGGAAAAGGCATCAAGAAAACCTTGACTGTACTCTTTAGACGAATCAGCATCCAATTTAGTCAGTCCGACATAGATATCCTTTATTCCTTTCTGGTGCGCGTATGTAAAAGCAATTCCATACAGTAGTAAACTGCCCAATTCAAGTACACCTCGTCCTGGATTAGGCATAACTCGAAGAGTGCTTGCACTCGATGAGACGAAGGGTGAGCGTAGTGTGGGTACTTCAATAACATCCAAGGGCGCTCCAAGAATGCTTGATGAACTCTTAGTCGCCTTTAGCTCTGAATTTTTGCCACTTTGACCAAAGTCTATAAAAACAGAGGAAAAGTTAATTTCCTGCTTTGCAAGTTCATAACCCAAAATAGAGGAATCTAGCCCTCCAGAATGTAGTAACAAGGTATTTGAATTGTTCATTGGCCATCGCTTTCATTCTGTCGCCAGAATATTGGTCTTACATAGCCTCCAGAGGTCTTGGTCTATCACTAGTACAGGACAGCCTAAATCCGGGCACCATTGATCGGGGTTCGACTCCGCTTACCCCTCGGATTTTTAATGGGATCTAAATTTAAGCCAAAGACTACTAGCCACTTACTCTTTGGCTTACCCTACTCTTAATCTGATCTCAAGAGAGCAATTGAGCCGCTTGAATCTCCTTGGCTCTGGCGATCACCAAGGCACAGAAATTAGCGATCGGCGGAATATTCATTCGATCGGTAGTAGTCACCAACATCACCTGACGTTGCAACGGTAGCGATCTAGGTTCGCTAGCCGTGGGCACTAAAAGCTCCAAAGGTCGCACCGTCAGGTTTGGCTCCCGCTCAATATCGGTCAAGGCCGATCGAGGTAACAAGGCAATCAGTTCTCCCTGCTGCACGACTCCCCGAAAAGCATCCAAAGAATTTAGCTCCAACACCGCCTGCAATTTTACTCCCAGTCGATCGAACTGTTCTTGCACCAGCCGCTGCATTCCGTAGCCATCTTTAAACACCACCTGGGGATAGCGCACCAGCTCCGCCCAGGGAATAACCTCTAGCTGAGCAAGAGGGTGCTGAGTAGCCAATAGCACCTGAATTGGCTCTTGCATTAGTTCCTGTACCACCAAATCTACGCTGTTGGTGAACAGCCGATTTTGCATTACGATCGCCACGTCAATTAGTCCATCTCGCATGACCTTCAGTGCTCGATCGCTGCCCAATGCCGTCACCCGCAGTTGGACATTTGGGTACTGATGACAAAATTTTTGCAATACTGGCGGCAAAAAGTAGGCACAGACAGAGTGAATGGCTCCAATACATAGCTCGGGCTGCTTGCCCGCTAAGAGGTCTTGAATTTCGCTGGTAGCACTGTGCCACTCCTGACAGATCCGCCGCGCTCGCCCCACCAATTTTTCACCTGCTACGGTGAGCTTAGCCTGACTACTACGATGAAACAAAGGAGCTTGTAAGTCGGCTTCTAATGCCTGAATTTGCCTGCTAGCCGCTGATTGGGTAATGCCACATTGTCTTGCTGCCTGTAAAAAACTGCCGGTTTCGACCACGGCTAAAAAGGTTTGTAATTGCTCGACGCGCATAACAGCAGTAGTTGCCTAGATTTGAACATGAATGGCAGAATCTCTAGCCTACCACCGATCTCTCCTGGGGTTGAAGTATGTGGGGATATCACAAAAGCAATACCCGCAAAGATTTGTTACGCTTCGACAAGTTTTCTGTTTGCTATTTCAGGACAATTTACTCGGCCATTATGCTGAAGCAGCATCTTAATATTATCAGTAGTATTTGCTGAAACCATTGATGGGCAGCATGATTAGGTCTAATTAAATTTTTTTGTCCTTGATATTTAACTGTCCACAATTTAGCAATCTTGAGTTTTTTCAGTGATGACATTTGGGGGACTGTCTACTATAAATATAAAGATAAGTTCTAATGTTATGTCATAAGTTCAATTGTCGTTCAGCCGTAAAAAGATGCTTAAATCAATTATTCGCTCCGTTAGCTTGATGACCTTGGCGGTTATCGGCTTCTCTTCTGCTCCAGCTTTTGCCAATGGCAACACCTGTGAAGGCAGTTGTCCTCGTACTCGTGCCTGCCAGTACAACGCTAAAGAATTAACTCTCAATGAGCCAACTCAACTCACTCCCACTCTGGATGTACCAGTTCAGTTGGTAGATCCACCTGCATTTACCACTCCTCAGGCTCCAATTGAGTCACCACCTGCTCAACCTGGTCGTAGACGTCCAAACCGTTTCCCTACAGGTCGGGGCTAAAATTTTAATCTCGCCGTTATCAGCGAAATTTTGATTCTTGCTCAAGGTAAAGAGAGACCCCCAGAACTTCTGGGGGTCTCTCTTTACCTTGAGCGGAGTTTTATGGCTGCTCTGCGGTGAATCCTAAGCGCGGACTTGAACTACCGTACCAACTTTCACAACCTTAAACAGTTCCTTGACATTCTTGTTACTCATTCGCACACAGCCATGAGAAGCAGCCTTCCCGATCGAACTTAAGTTGGTAGTGCCATGGAAACCGATTTCGTCCTTACCATCGTTCCAGAAGCCAATCCAGCGTTGACCCAAGGGGTTATCAGGGCCAGGAGCCAACTGTTCACCAGTCTTGAAGTTAGTCCAACCGGGGTTTTTGAGCATTAGCTCTACTTTCCAATCACCTTGAGGTGTTTCCCATTTCTTTTTGCCTACTGCTACTGGGTACTTGTTCAAAAGCTTGTCGCCGCGATAAACATAAACCCGCCGCTCACCTAGCTTTAACATCAAATGTACTTCGTCGGCCTTGGCTTTAAAAGTGTTGACAGGCTTCACATTAGTTGTCGCTGGTTTGTCTTGAGCTGGTTTATCACCAGTCAAGGGAGCCTGAACCTGCGATTGAAGGGTGGTGCTAGTTGGCTTAGCCTTAGGAGTCTCTGCTCGACCGGCAAAAGGTGCAGCCATCAAGCAAGAGAGTAGGCTGATCGATAAGAAACCACGCTGAAAGTGTTGCTGAAACATAGAAACCTAAAATTGCTGGGGGTTTAAAAAGATTTAAGATTACAGATAAATCCGAAACATCTAAACTATCAGTAAATATACCGAAAAAGATGTCTTCTGTCACTTTAGCAAAGCTGAATCAAGAACGGCTTCAGCTTAATGTCAGAAACAGCTTGAGAATCACGATTCCCGAACCTTGAAAACTATTGACTTCTGGACTGCAAATGAGTCAAACATTTCTGAATCTCTGCTACCAGGTCATTGCTAGTAGTTGATGCTTGGGCTAACTGCTGAAGTTTTTCCATAACAGCAGAATTACCCTGTTGCAAGCAATAAGTTGCCTGCCAACGCACCCGTTTATCAGGGTCTGCTAACAACCACACAATACTCTCGACCCCCAGAGAGTCTGGCATGTTCCCCAGCACAGCAGTAAGCTCTTGGCGTAATCTCGGGCTATTATTAGCCGCTGGGTTTTGGATATATTTAGCCAATAACTTAGCTACGGCGGGCTGTTGATTTTTTAGCCGATCGAGCGCTCTAATTGCCACCAGAGCGGTTTCGGTATCAGCCGACCACAAAACTTGCCCCAGGTAATCAAGGGTAATTGGCAGATCGATCGCCCCCCAGGCAGAGACAATTTGTTTGCGGAGGTCTACCGGGCAAGTAGTTCTTTGGTAGCAGTCTTCAAGAGCAATCGCTGCCGCCTCATTGCCCATCCGGCCCAATGCCCTAGAGGCAGCTAAGTACACTCCTGGATAAGGATCTTGTAATAGGGGGGCAATTCGATCGACCAACTGCATTTCTGTAGTCAGATCTGGTCTCATGCCCAAACTAACTACCGCCAATCGCCGCACGTTGCTATCGAAGTCTGTTAAAGCGGTGATTAATACTGGCGGCACCCGCACATCATGAAAGCTTCCCAGAGCTTCGATCGCCACCCTCCTGATCACAGAATCGGGGTCGCTCACGACCGATATTAGTGGCTCGATCGTCTGGGAATGGCGGATCTGCCCCAAGGCCAGCACTGCTGACTGACGCTGATGAGAAATTGCTAGTAACTGAGTCAATTGCTGGATCGCTGGTGTACCCAGATCAGTCAACACCCGCACCAAAATTTCGGCCAACTCGGCAGGTGGATCCTGACTTAACTGCTCAATTACCCCGGCAACTACCAGAGCCGAGCGCGATTCTCCTAAGATTTTACCCACACACCAATGAGTAGCCGCTTCTAGCTCGGTGTTTTGCAATAAATCTAACAGAGGCTGAACTGCCAAATCACCAAGCTTTGGTAGCACTTTAGCTACCTGCCAAGAATCTGCAAAATCGCCCTGGGTCAAAACCTGTAAACTCCAGGCCAAAATTTCGGCACCATTCAAGTTGGGGTCAAGTTCTAATAACCCTGCACTCACCGCTTCCCAATCACCTCGATCGGCAGCCTGTTGCAAAATTTCAGAGCTAGAAGGTTCAAAGGTGAAAGGCATCGGGTTGCTCCAAATAAGCTAACTCAGCAGCAGTCGAGACTCTGCCCAAAATTTGATTGCGGTGGGGAAAACGACCAAATTCTTTGATGATTTTGTGATGTTGCTGGGCTGCCGCCACCGCAAAATGTTTGTCAGGATGCTCCGGCAAACTGAGAAATAGCTCTAAGCACTGAATTTGATCGGCCAAGTTTTCGCTGTGTTCTAAAGGCAAATAAAAGAACCAGCGCTGGACGGGCAAAAAATCTTGGTCTATGCCATTCAAGATCGCCTGCTTGGCGATCTCTAAAGCCGCTGCATCGGTGGCGAAAGTTTCTGGCTGACCGCGAAAGCAGTTGCGGGGAATTTGGTCTAATAACAAAATCAAGGCCAAACAGCTCCAGGGCCAGCCCTGCCAACCATCCAAGTATCCAGCAGCGGCAAATTCGTAGTCGTTGGCAAATAATTCTTGGAGCTGTTGATCGGTCTCATGGCTAGCCAAAAACCACCAAGGGCGATAGCATCCGTAGTTTTCGCTACCGACTGCCCCAAACCAAAATTTTATAATTGCTTCGACCCGTGACATGCTTGCTTCCTACAGTGTTTGATTGAGATTGATTTGCCCAAATTATCACGGATCGATCGACCCGATAAATCGCACAGATCACACTTGCTAAAAAAGCATTAAGATAATGCGCTTAAATCATGTAAATAAATATTATGTATTCTTAAGCACATATTCATCTAGCCGATCATCGTTAACTTCAAGGTCTAGCATTGCACGGTCTTTCCTGATCAATATTTAATTCTTCTCACTCCTTAATCTTATGGTTGCCACCACTCCCAGTCTAAACAAATTTGAAAAGCTCAAAGCCGAGAAAGACGGCCTTGCTGTGCGGGCAGAGCTAGCATCTTTCGCCCAGATGGGCTGGGAGGCCATGGATAACAACGATCGAGAGCATCGTTTGAAGTGGCTAGGAGTGTTTTGGCGGCCAGTGACTCCGGGCAAGTTTATGATGCGGTTTCGTTTGCCCAGCGGCATTATCAACAGCGCTCAGTTGCGAGTATTGGGCAATATTTTGCAGCGCTATGGCGATGAAGGCAGCGCCGATATTACTACTCGCCAAAATATTCAGCTTCGCGGCATTCGGATCGAAGACCTGCCCCAGATTTTTGCCGAAATGGAGGCGGTGAATCTAACCAGTATCCAGTCGGGAATGGACAATGTGCGCAATATTACCGGCTCACCAGTAGCTGGCTTAGAAGCCGGTGAGCTGTATGACACTCGCGCCATGATCCAGGAGCTGCAAGATAAAATCACCAATGATGGTGCGGGCAACCCCGAATTTAGCAATCTGCCCCGCAAGTTTAATATTGCGATCGCTGGCTGTCGAGATAACTCGGTTCACGCCGAGATTAATGACTTAGCCTTTATTCCAGCTTTTAAAGATGACGTCTTTGGCTTCAATATTGTGGTGGGCGGCTTCTTTTCGGCTAAACGCATTGAGCCAGCCGTGCCCTTAGATGCTTGGGTACCACCAGAAGGAGTAATTCCTTTTAGCTTGGCAATGCTGCGTGTGTTTAGAGACCATGGCCTGCGGGCGAACAGGCTCAAATCTAGACTAATGTGGCTGATCGATGAATGGGGTATTGAAAAACTCCGATCGGCCTTAGCTGCGGAGTACCAATTGTCGTTAGCAACTGCGGCAGCCAAAGATGAAATTGAGTGGGAGAAGCGTGATCACATAGGGGTTTACGATCAGAAGCAAGCGGGCTTGAGCTATGTGGGTATTCATATTCCCCTCGGTCGCCTATTTGCCGAAGAGCTGTTTGAGTTAGCGCGGGTATCTGAAATTTACGGCAGCGGCGAGTTGCGCTTCACGGTAGAACAAAATGGAATTATTCCCAATGTGCCAGCCGATCGACTAGAGAGCTTGCTAGCTGATCCTTTACTGCAGAAGTTCTCGATTTCCCCCAATAATTTAACTCGCAGCGTAGTTTCTTGTACTGGGGCACAGTTCTGTAACTTTGCGCTGATGGAAACTAAGCAACAGGCTGAGCATTTTGCTAACCAGTTAGCCGATCGGGTCACAGTGCCTGAAACAGTGCGTTTTCACTGGACTGGCTGCCCCAATTCTTGTGGTCAGCCCCAAGTTGCCGATATTGGCTTAATGGGTACCAAGGTGCGCAAAGACGGCAAAATGACTGAGGGTGTAGATATTTATATGGGCGGCACAGTTGGTAAGGATGCTCACCTGGGGACTTGTGTCATGAAAGGTGTGCCCTGTGAAGATCTTCAGCCCATATTAGAGGAGCTGCTAGTGAAAAACTTTGGCGGTCAAATCAAGGTTTAAATTAAAAAAATCCGCTGCTGGTTTTAGCCGCAGCGGATTAATCAATTAAGGAGCTTGGTACAGAATTAGTCTTGGTTTAACTGTTCGAGGGCGTACTTGCTCACCATCATCGTTAGCTTGACCTGCTCAGTAGCAGATAAGTTTTCCCATTCGATCGAGCGAGCCAAATTATCTACACTAAAGGCACTTGGATCAGAACGCATGGCGTAGGAGTAAGGCCGAGCAAACACCAACAAATCTTCGGCTTCCCAGGTTGGCAACAAATTCTGCACACAAGAGACTAGCTGATCTACTGTTGTCAACTTCTCAGCAGCGGCTTTGGTTGCTTCTGCTACAACCCTTTCTAGCCATTGTTGGGGAACACGAGCAGCAAATTTCTGAGACAGCAAAGCCAAAACATCGGCGGTTTCATCTGGCCAACAGGTGTTCAGCTTGGCAAAAAAACTGTGAGAAGACTGTTGCAGTTCTTCTGCTGACCAATCATCTAAACTAAAAGCCTGTTCTTTGGCTTGGTAATAAGACTCAGTATCAGTGTCGCTAGGGTTCCAAGGACAATGATCTGGGACTACGCCGGGGGCAAACAACAAGCGAATGAGGTCGGTTTCTGGTGTGGTGTTAACTTCTTTCATACCTGGACTCCTTGAATACTCAGCTAATTAGTGGGGTGGGTCGCATCAAAGCTATATATTTTTAGCAATTTTCAGGGGCAGACGTTTCCATCAAAATGGCTGTGATTGGTTTGTGACATTGACTACATGTGTAATCAGAGGCATTCCGTAAACTTTGTTAAATTTATTCGGAACTTTTTTTTCTGTTACCGCGTCTTTTGTCGTTTTCTGTATTATATCATTTCTGCGGCACATTCATAAATTTCTGGTTTGGTAAGAGTTTGGGGGGGGCTTTTAATCAAGGTTTTTGTTAGAGTTTTAGTTACAATTCCATCACACCTCACCCACATGCAAGTCCTGGAAAAAGATGCTGTCCTAAATTTGAACCCAAATTCAGATTTCGACTGGTCGGCGATCGGCAAACAAATGAGTGCGATTGTCGGTGCTCGACACGTGGTGCAAAAAAGAGAAGAGTTAATCACCTACGAATGTGATGGATTAACTAGCTACCACGACTTGCAACGCCCACAGTTGGTAGTGCTACCTCAGAACACCATTGAGGTAGCGGCCATTGTCAAACTCTGCGACCAGCAACAGATTCCCTGGATTGCCCGAGGTGCTGGTACGGGTTTATCGGGTGGGGCGGTGCCCGACAAAAATTGCATTTTGATTGGCACAGCGCGGATGAATAAAATCTTAAAGATAGATTTGGCTAACCAGCGAGTCACTGTCCAGCCGGGAGTAATTAATAACTGGGTAACACAGGCGGTCAGTGGAGCCGGGTTTTATTATGCACCCGATCCTTCCAGTCAGGTGATTTGCTCGGTGGGGGGCAATGTGGCCGAAAACTCTGGGGGGGTGCATTGCTTGAAGTATGGTGTGACTGTCAACCATGTGTTGGGTTTGGAGCTGGTGCTGCCCGATGGCTCGATCGTGCATACTGGCGGCGAAATTAGCGAAATGCCTGGTTATGATTTAACCGGTTTATTTGTGGGTTCGGAAGGCACTTTGGGGATAGCCACCGAAATTACCCTGAAGATTTTAAAAACCCCAGAATCGATCTGTGTATTGTTGGCCGATTTTGATTCGATCGAAGCTGCTGGTAATGCTGTTTCTGACATTATTAGAGCCGGGATTATTCCCGGCGGCATCGAAATGATGGACAACTTCAGTATCAACGCCGTGGAAGATGTGGTGGCGACTGGTTGTTACCCCCGCGATGCGGCGGCAGTTTTGTTGGTAGAAGTGGATGGTTTAACAGTAGAAGTGGCCGCTAATAAGCTGCGAGTGGAGGAAATTTGTCGCCAAAATGGCGCTCGGGATGTAACTAGTGCCAGTGACTTAGAAACTCGGATGAAGCTATGGAAAGGGCGCAAGGCGGCTTTTGCGGCGATGGGTAAAATTAGTCCCAATTACTATGTGCAAGATGGGGTGATTCCCCGGACTCAGTTGCCTTATGTGTTGAAGGAAATCGGTCGTTTGGGTGAAAAGTTTGGCTATTACGTGGCCAATGTGTTTCATGCGGGGGATGGCAATTTGCACCCGCTAATTTTGTACAACCAAGCCGATGCTGGTGCTTTAGAGCAGGTGGAAAAACTAGGGGGCGAAATTTTGAAGCTCTGTGTGCGTGTGGGGGGCAGTATTTCGGGTGAGCATGGTATTGGCACCGATAAGCGTTGCTACATGCCAGAGATGTTTAGTGAGCAAGATTTGGAGAGTATGCAGTGGGTGCGGATGGTGTTCAATCCTAAAGAATTGGCTAATCCGGGGAAGATTTTTCCGACTCCGCGTACTTGTGGGGAGGCTAGTCGGGGGAATAAGGAGTTTAAGGGGATCGATCGACTGTAGATCGCTGGCATCTTGCAACAGCGCTATAATCCTATGAACAAATAAAAATATGGGTTGTATGAAAGTAGCTATTACCGGAGCCACGGGTTTTGTGGGCAGTAAATTAGTTGAAAAGCTCTTGGCACAGGGGGACGAAGTGTTAGTCCTAACCCGTAATGCCAGCAAAGCTCAAACAAAATTCCCTCAGGCTCAAGTGGTGCAATATCGCCCGTTGGAAACTGGCGACTGGCAAAAGTCGATCGAGGGCTGTGCTGCGGTGGTGAATTTGGCTGGGGAGCCGATCGCCGAGAAGAAATGGACTACTGAGCAAAAGAAGATTATTTTAGAGAGCCGAGAGCTGGGTACTCAGAAAATTGTGGAGGCGATCGAACTGGCCACCAATAAGCCCCAGATATTGATTAGCGCTTCGGCGATTGGCTATTACGGAGTGAGTGAAACTGCCAGCTTTAATGAAACTAGTCCGGCTGGGAGTGATTTTTTGGCGGAAATTTGTCAAAAGTGGGAGGCGGCAGCACAGGTGGCGACGATTCGGACTGTGGTTTTGCGTTTTGGGATTGTGCTGGGAAATGGTGGTGCTTTGGCAAAGATGGTGCCTGCTTTTAAGCTGTTTATGGGTGGCCCGATCGGCACTGGCAATCAGTGGTTTTCTTGGATTCAGGTGGATGATGTGGTGGCGATGATTTTGGCGGCGTTGAAGGATGCAGGTATGTCGGGTACTTTTAATGCGACTGCGCCCCAGCCGGTAAAAATGAAAGATTTATGTGTGCAGTTAGGTAATGTGATGGCCAGACCTTCTTGGATGCCGGTGCCCGGTTTTGTGCTGGAAACTATGTTGGGTGAGGGGGCAACGGTGGTATTGGATGGTCAAAGGGTAGTGCCGCAGGGGTTGCTCGATCGGGGTTTTAAGTTCCAGTATCCAGAATTATCTGTAGCGCTGCGGGCTTGTTTATAAGCGTAACCAGGTAGCTTAGAGTCGCCGAAATATCGCAAGATTGGACGAGCTGATTTGACGATCGCCAGTATCACACTTGCCCATCGGGCAACTTTAGTAACAAGGAATCTGAAACATTTTCGACAGTTTTCAGGTTTGGATGTGGTGAATTGGGTCGATTAGCTTATTTACCACTCAATCTTTCCCTCATTGCCAGCAACATAAACTGAGGTAGCGCAAGCATCCTCCGCCAACGACTAGGCTCTTGCCCCAACCGATATAACCATTCCAAATTCAGCCTCTGAAAAATTTTAGGCGCACGCTTTTTAGTACCCGACCACACATCAAAGCTACCACCAATACCAATCCAAATTGCTTGGGGGCAAATATGGCGATTTTGAGCGATCCAGACCTCCTGGCGTGGGATACCCAAGGCCACCATAATAACTTTAGGCTGCTGTTGTTTTATTTGAGCAATCAAGTCCTGCTGCACAGACTCCGAAATATAGCCATCAGCTTGAGCGACGATCGATAAACCAGGCAATCTATCTTGCCAAAAAGCCACCGCTTTGGGTAACACCTCCGGCTTCCCCCCATATAAAGCCACCGGACAAGCTGCCCCCCGCTCCCCAGCTAACTCTAACAACTTTGCTCCCAAATCTATCCCAGCACAGCGCTGCTGATTAATGCCCCGAAACTTTAGCGCCAACACAATGCCCGCCCCATCAGCAGCAATCAGATCAGCCTGCTGCAAAATTTTGGCCAGCTCTGGATTCTGATTAGCCTGCATCACCATCTCGGCATTCATGGTCACAACATGGGTGCTGATGCCCTGATCGAGTCGATCGACCAACCACCCCCAATAGTCCGGCGAGAGGTTTACCGGCTGGCCTAA
>JAYUSV010000459.1:0-3659 GCA_043755495.1 Synechococcales cyanobacterium | reverse complement strand
TTACTACTTTTTTGAATTTTCTTCCATCAGGATCATTGATTGCTATGCCCCTTCCTGACTACTTTTCACTGAGATGTGTCCGGCAGCCAGCCTCAATTGTTAACGCTATCTTATCAGAAACTTCCCTGGCTCCCAAGTTTACCTACGAATTGCCAGATTTGGCCGTTGATCGAGTATCCCACAGCAAATTCAGACAAAAAAGCAACCTCCATTCGCCAACAGCTAGATTATCCATTTCCACTAGACCTGATGGCGCTTACTCTCGCCCGAATTCAGCAGCGCCTAGAAATGGGAGACTTTTTTACTCAAAACATCATCAAACGAGGGAAAGTTCCAATACGGTACGGTTAAGCCCAGAAAAACTTAATTCGGAGCCTGAACACTGCATTCTCTCGTTGAAAAATCTTGCATTTTTTGCTTAACCGTACCGTATTGGGGAAAGTTCTATATGAAGATCTAAAATTCGGGTAGCCTGATTACCAATTCATCACCATCAGAGGTCGTAAGGTTATATTCTTGATCATTCACTTTAACTAAAGTATCTTGATCTTTTCCTGCTTTGGATTCATCAGCACAACTAATCCCTTCTTCAAAGTATGTGCTTTTAGAGTAATCATTGTTGGTATTCAAATCTATCACAAAAGTTATTTGAGTGGTAGATAATAACTCCTCTGTTTCTGCATAAATAGATACTAAAACCTCACCCGATCGAATTAAGAAAAAATCTAACCTATCTACCGAAAATAATGTATCTCCTATACAAATTCCATCATTGCCAATAGATATAATTTCTCTACCTATCAAAAACATATTACTAGGAACCAAGTCACCTACATATATTTTAATGTTTATCGTAATATTAGAATTGACAAAAACAATAATTCCATGCTTGTCAAATATTGGTCTTTGCTCAGATATTTCTAGATTATATTCATGATTAGATATATCAGGAAAATCTCCTGTATCTTTGTCAAATAGCCCCAAAGAATAATATTGAGTTTTATGTTTCCCTTGATACAAAGTCTGCATAAGATTTTCCTATTTATAATAAACAAATTTAGCTTATTACGGGGTAACAACTACCTGAAATACAGCCTTATATACTCTTTTTAAGGTGTAACGATAAAAAGCGCCTAATACTCCTCCTTGGCTACTATTTTCCTGCAAAGAAACGATCTTAATAGAAGCCAATTTACCAGTGATGTTTCTGCCTCCTTGATAAGTAGAAGCAAAAGGATATTCATCACAGCTCCAAACTCTTTTTGCCGGATCGGCAGAAGATGTAGCAAGCAATAGCTTCTTTACCACCGCTCTTTCACAAACCTCAGCTCTACGTTTATCTCGCCTTGTCAAATCGGGATCATATTGTAATATCCTGGGTTTGCCATCTAAGTTTATAGCATCTTCAATTCCACTGCCAATAAAGGGAAACTTAGATTTACTGATCGTCAATATCGGTGATTTAAGAGCAAGAGTACTTCTTTGACTTAATGGCTGTAGCTTCTTTGGTAAAAAAGCTATTTTTAAATTATTTTCATTAACAAACCTAATTTCACTAGAACCTGATTCGTAAATGACTGCATCTACGTTACTCAAATTTGGAGTTTCAGTCGGTGGTTTTGCACTTAAACTTTCCGAATAAGAAAGTGCAATTAATGTGGATATTGTGGCAGTAATTAAAATTTTCTTCATGATTCTAATATAGTCTAATTGAGCATTCTTATACGATCGGCTGCTTTTGAGATAATTCTATCGTACCAGCTTAATGCCTGCCGTCTCCAGTAACTTACGACGGGCAGCATCACCATCAGCAGCCGCCAAAGCATCGTACCAATAGCCCGATCGAGCAAAATATCCCACCCCACTTTTCTGCAACGACCCAGCATAAGGCCGCACCAACACAAATCCCTCCACAAAAGGATTCCGCGCCCCATTCAGCTCATCACACACCACCGTCAAACTCCACACCAACAAATCTCGATCTGGCAACGGCATCGGCAAACTCACCTCCACCATCCCAGGCTGATGAGGCAACAACACCTCCACCTTCTGGAACGGTACCTCCTTAAAATTATGCGCCCGTCGCACCGCCAACACCCCCCTAATCGGCGCAGCCGACACATAGGGCGAATACACCCAAAACTTAGGCCGAGCCACACCACTCAAACCCCCACCATCCACCGGCACCAAAGCCTGCAAATAACTATCCTCCCGCCCCTTAGACAAACCAAAACAGCCCCGCTTTCCGCCACCGCGATTAATATCCTTCGGAGTTCCTCGCCGCGACATCGCCCCAAACTCCTGATCAGGAACATAGCGTAGCGCTGACTCTTCAGTAGCCAAAACACCGCCATTGGCCACACCCCAAAACATGCCCACCAAAAAAGTCAAACCCTTCTTTACCAACAACATGACACAGTCCCCAAATATTAAGGTTGATTATACCGAAACCATCGCCACCCCATCACCCCTACCCCAGTCGTCACCAGCCCCAACTCCGCAGGCACCAGCGGAATCCATACCACCCATAAATTAAAACAGCAAACATACACCACCACCAAACTCACCATCGCCACCCCCCCAACCAACCAAAACCGATAGCCCCAAAATCGCCCAGCAACCACTCCCCCGATCGCACACCATAATAAAAGCCACCCCTGCTCTACCCAAACTGGCCACACCGTAATCAAAGACCGCCCATCCACCAAATGACTCAAAATATTACTCACCATGTGGGCATGAATCATCACCCCCACCATTTCATCACCACCCAGCCGCAAAGCAGTGCGAGTCAGATCTTCACTACTCGCCGCCACATAGCCAATCAACACAATCTTGCCCCGAATATCGGCTTCAGCCACCCGATTACTCAGCACATCATCTAAACTCACCTGCTGTGCCACCGTCGAATTATGACGATAATTTAACAACACCTGATACCCCTGCAAATTGGCTAAAGCATCACTCGATCGATAGCTACCCACCGCCCCAATTAAAGTTGTCAACTCCTGTTTACCAATGAGTACATGGCCATTTTCTTGCTCCTCCACCTCTGCTAACCCCAAATACCGCAACACCAACCGCATACTCAAAGCATGGTCTGTATCACAGCCCCGATCGATCGCCGACATCCCCAACACCTGGCGACGCAACACCTTATCGGGGTCTACCGAAAAATTGGTGAATCCCACATTACTAGAACTCACTTTACTTGGTGCCGCCACCAACGGAAAATCGGTGCGATTGATTCCGGGCATCTTGCAGATACTAACTACCTCCTGGCTTTGTAGTGCCTGCAACAACTCCGACTGTCCCAGACCATTTGGCCGATCGCGATAAATATCTAAACCGATCGCCTTGGGCTGATAACGACGCAGATCTTGGATCGCTTGAGCCAAAGTCGCATCGGTCAAAGGATTATTTTGCTGCAACTTAGTAAAATCGGCCTCTGTCACTCCCACCAGCAAAATACGCGGATCAGGAGCCTCGGTTTTCCATCTACTATTCACAGCCCAATCATAAGCAGCTAACTCGATCGGCTCCATATATCCCTGAGATCTCATCCCCCAGACCACTACAGTGGTCAATGCTACCACCAGTGCCGTTACTCGCCAAATTTGCTCCGTTGATCGATGCTGCAACGCACTCCAAGTAGGCAA
>JAYUSV010000458.1:0-11433 GCA_043755495.1 Synechococcales cyanobacterium | reverse complement strand
GCCACTGTAACTGCGTAGCTAGCTTGAGCTTCAAAGTTGAAGACAGTGCCAGCCTTGACGAACAACTCAGTACCATCAATCTCGAAGCTGTTGGCATCCGCACCGCTCAAACTGAGGGTGTTGGTTCCAGTCGCGTCATCGGTCACATTAATATCAGCGACTTTCAAACGGCCTTCAGTGCTGGTGTTTTCTGCCAATGCACCGATAGGATTTACTAAAGTGATTGCTGTAGGAGCCTCATTTTGGCCAGCAACTCGAATAGTCGCCTGGGCTTCGGTAGGTATAACTTGACTATTTCCAGCATTGTCGATCGCCACAGAATAAAACTGATAAGTACGACCAGCAACGCCAGTGTAAGTAGATTCAGTCAAATCGGTACCAGTCAACCAAGGCGTATACGCTCCACCATTCTCAGAAACAAAAATGGTGTAATTTGCCAAGGCTGAACCAGTATCAGTCCCTGACCAGCTCACCAAAAATTCAGTAGTTTCTGAAACTTCTGCCAGTGGTGCAACTTGGCTGGTGGGCCGACTGATATCTAAAGTATTGAAAATGACTGGAGTGTTGATTGGCTCTTCTGTGTCAAAAATGATTTGAGCTTCAGCTTCAATCACCGTACCAGTTTGAGATGGCTGTCTAGTAGTATTTGCTCTAATTGTATAAGATACAAAACCTTCACCGGCACCCGCAAGGTCATTGATTGCTAAAAATCCAGTCTGAGCATCCAAAGGAGGTTCATTGGTTGCCGGGTCGATCGAGCTAATTTCCCAGGTAGCCAAGCCAGTTGCTGTGATAGTCACCCGCACATCAACAAAAATTCCTCGGGTAGCCGTTAAATCGATCCGGGTTTGGTGTACGGCACGATCGGCAGCCAACTCATATACAGCGCCAGCCCAACCATAGTCATCAACCCGAAAAGTTCGGAAGTCTAGGTCAGCATCTAACTGCTGGGTAATGACCACCTTCTGTGCAGGTGCTGTCGCTGTGATGGCGTTCTCAAAACGAATTGTATACTTCAGCGGTCCATCAGTATCAATCCAGCCATCAGCTCCAAATCCGACTGGCCCCAAAATATCATTAGGGTCAAAAGATCTGCGAACAACTGGTTTGTATGCATCGTTGTTATTATTGCGATCATCATCATTGTCAATATCAGGAAGATAATCACCAACCTCGATCGGAGATATTGGTAACACCACTCCTGGCAAGACAAAAGGCTGGTAATTAGGATCTATTTGGTAAAGTCGATCGAATAATCTGGACACGTCATAAACCAAACCACCAATGGCGTTACCTATGCCGCCTAATATTCCACCAACTCCATTAACTGCTGGGGAGAGCTGTTGTGCCAGATCATTGACTAATCTTACGTAAACTCCGTAGGTTGGGACGGCTCCAGCAATACGGCCAATGACACCGCCCCACTGAATATCAGTCACACCAACCGGGCGAATGGTTTCGCCAAAAGTAGCCCAATCAATCAGCGTGGTGTTGTCGGAGGTGTAAGTCCTCACCTGAAGATTGACCAAATTGGTATTGCTGTTGAAGAAAACCGGCAATTGATTAATATCGCCAGGACGAAGAATTGATCTTGCTCCATCATTACTAACACCAAGTAATTGTAAAGATGATCGAGCAACCTGATTGCCAGGAGTTGTACCCAAAATAGTGTTACTCAAGTCTTCAATGATGATCAGCGGTGCCAAAACATCACTAGTACCTCGGTTGACATAGCTAATAGTAGATTGGTAGTTGCGATCGGCACGCAGCTCCAATGGACCAGTAATGGTGGCATCCAGATCTCGCGCTCTAGCCGTTTCTACTGTTACGACATTCTCTAATACGGCGCTATTTTCACTTTGACCCAACGCCCGTACATCGTATAAGCCTAAATCTTCATTGGCCAAATTAAAGGTCACATAAGCCAAGGTAGAGTTTTGCAACAAGACCCTACTAGACTGCACCACGCTACCATCGGCATCTATGAGCTGGAACTGGGTATCAGCCGCAAATTGTGCCCCCCGAATTGTCAGGGTAGATTCACCCACATTTCCAATTCGGTTGGTTTGAACAGTGGTAAGAGAAAAGGGAATTTCTTCTGCCAAAATCTCGTAAGCCGGACTGCCAGCAACTTGATCGCCGTAGGCCAAAACATAGTAGGTGCCAGTTTGTTCGATCGGAATAATGATTTCTGGATCGGAGTTGAACGGCTGATCAGTAGTCAAATCAAATTGACCACGAGTGGGCACGCTACCAAACCTGACATACAACTCATTGAAAGATTGATCTGCACTACTGTTTAATCTTAGCCGGACAGCTTGCCCAGCGGTTGCTTCAAAGCGATAGTACACCGACTCATCTTGGCTTAAGTTATCACTGTCTGGTGTACCCAGGGTCAAAGACTCGACATCTAAGGCGATAGTGCTGGCCGAAACGCCAATATTATTGGCATCGTTGACTTCTGGCACCTGATTCCGAATATCGCTGCGCACAATTACATTGTAGTTGCCGTTGCTCACTCCAGGCAGCACAGTATTTAAACTGCCAGTATAGCTAGCTCCGCTAGCCACATCACCTGTGTGTGTAACCTGGCCAATGATTGTATCGTTAATATCCCATACCGCATCGGTAGAGAGATATAAGTTATCGTTCCAACTCCCAATGGCTGCATCAGTACCTTGGTTTTGCACAGTGTAACTAATGTTAACTGCCTGACCAAGCGTCGCACTGGCCGGTACTGTGACATTCGTAACCACCAAGTCAGATGGTGGTGGAATGATCACTTCGGTAGATAAGCCATCGAAGTTGACGTTGTTGGCCTCAGCACTACGTTCATAAACCGTATTGCCGCCATCTGTAACTACAAAGGCAAAATAGCGACCACCTAAGCCCCGTGGGGTATTGAAAGATTGGGTGGTAGTGTAAGTGCCATTGGCAGCCAAGCCACTACTGCGAGTCTGGAAACCTAAATAGATGTCACTGTTTCGATCGAAAGTTTGATCTTGTGATAGATAAACTGCATCGTACCAAGTTTGGTTTGCACTGGCTCCATTATTAGCCACTGTCCAAGTCAGGCTAAATGCCTGACCGGCAATTACTTGGGCGGGGGCATCTACGGCTTGCACTACTAAATCTGGCACGGCGCTAAGAGCAATGGTAGTAGCTGGACTGCTGGCCAACACGTTATTGGACTCAAAAGCGCCTTCTACAACATTATTGGCACTGTCAGTTCTTACCAGCAAATTATATTCGCCAGCTAAGTCGATCGGAACATTAAATGTAGCTGAGCCACTGTAGGTGGCATTTGCCTCTAGCGCTCCAGCGCGATAAACGCTACCCAAACTAACATCATCGCCACTCAAGAAAGTATCTCTAGAAAGATAGACTTGATCAAACCAGAAATTACTATTGGTTCTGCCCAAACCTAAGTTTGCTACTGTCCAAGTGAGGTTGATCGGTTGACCAGAAGCAACAGTAGCAGGTGCCACCACAGAAGTCACCTGGAGATCGGGGGTGAGACGGTTGATGGCTAAGGGGCTGGCCGTAGAAGCATTGTTATCATTACTCGATTCAAATACGTCGTTGTTAACATCGGTCGCCACAAACACCTGATAGTTGCCTTCTAGGTTAAAGGGTAGAGCGATGTTTTCGGTGCGGCTATAGGATTCATTAACACCCAACAAGCCGCTGCGAGCAAAGCTGGCCAAAACCACGTCATCTCCATTGCCCAACACGCCATCGATCGAAGCAATTACCCGATCAGTCCAGTTAGTAACAATCGAGTTACCAGCACCTTGGTTGGCCACAGTCCATTGCACTTGCAATGTTTTACCGGCCTCTCCTACTGCTGGAATCACCGCGTTGGTTACAACCAAATCGGCTGGCTGGGAAACGATTTGTACCTGATTGGCACTTTGGCGCGCGTTGTTATTTTCATCAATTTCAAAAACCACATTGCCGCTGTCAGTCACGCCAAATACAAAGAAGTTCCCAGTTAAGCTGTTGCTTAAGTTAAAACTAGCTGTACGGTTATAAGACTGGTCTGCTGCTAAGGCTCCAAAACGACTAACACTACCCAATAAAGTATCAGTGGCCGCATCAAACTGATTGTCTGTCGATAGATAGAAAGTATCATTCCAGAAACCATTAGGAGTATCGGTAAACCCGAAGTTGCTCACCTGGTAGTCAATGTTTAAGCTGGTGCCAGCACGCGCAGTAGTCGGCGCAACTAGAGCTGTAACCTCCAAGTCTGGCGGAGGGGTCAGAGTTACATTAGTGGGGGTGCTATCAAATCCAGAATTGTTCCCTTCAAAGACATTTTCGTAGACCTGGTTGAAAACATCACTTTGGACGAAGAAGTAATAGTCTCCCGAAATCCCGATCGGTAAAGTAACGGAAGTAGTACCGGTATAGCTGGCACCTGCATTGAGCGCTCCAGTGTGAGCAACATTCTGCAAGATGCGGTCATCAGCACTCAGTATATTGTCTGTAGACAAAATGATTCGATCGAACCAATTGCTCTCTAGGGTGCGACCTGGTCCTTGGTTGCCCACAGTCCAGCTTAAATTGACTGCTTGACCCGAGAAGGCATTAATTGGAGCATTGACACCTGTTACCTGTAGATCTGGTGGTGGAGTAAGGGTTACAGCAGTAGGTGCTGTACTAGCAGTAATGTTATCGCCTTCATTGCCGACTTCTATTACCTGGTTGTTGCTATCGGTCTGGACTATAAAACGATAATTGCCCTCAATCCCCCGAGGCAAAGTGACGGTCAAACTATTGGTGTAGCTTTCATTGACATTCAAGAAGCTAGGATTCAAAATCCGCCCCAAAAAGATGTCAGTACCGTCGAAACTATCGTCTAAAGACAAATAAACGCTGTCAAACCAAGTAGGAGCATTGGTCGCACCGGTACCCGTGTTAGTGACAGTCCATTGCACAACGGTTTCTTGGCTAGAGAACGCCGTGGCTGGGGGAGTAATGCTGGCCACCCTCAAGTTGGGCACTGGCGCTAAACGTACTAGCAAGTCTTGATCATCAACGCTGGCATTGTTGGTTTCATTGCTTTCTCGTAACTGACCACCATTATCTGTAATCACCACCAGGCGATATGTGCCATCTAAATCTAGAGGTAAGGTAATGCTCTGAGTCCTTACAACTGAGGCACCTGCATCAATATTTCCGGTAAAGGAATATGTCCCTAATAATTGATCACCACCTACCAAGCTATCGCTAGATAGATAAACTCGATCAATCCAATTGCCGCTGGCTGCGCCATTACCTTGATTGGTCAATGTCCAAGACACATTTACCGGCTGCCCAGAAATGGTTTCTTGCACGGTGGCAATATTACTAACCACCAAATCTGGTGCAACTATTTGGATGGAGACAGTACTAACGTTGTTGGTTTCATTGGTTTCAGGGCGGTTATTTAGCCGGTCAGTGGCAAATAATAAAAATCTATTACCCGTGACACCAATTGGCAAAGTTACGTTCTGGTTAACCACATAACTTTCTTGAGCACCCAGAGCTGGTTGATCCACCCCACGAGCAAAAGAGGAAATTAAAATATCACTGCTATCAATTACATTGTCTTGAGAAAGATAAACATAATCCAACCAACCAGATGGTGCTGGGTTATCGCTAATGTTAGTTACAGTCC
The DNA here is from genome assembly GCA_043755495.1 of Synechococcales cyanobacterium. Lineage (GTDB taxonomy): Bacteria > Cyanobacteriota > Cyanobacteriia > Cyanobacteriales > Chamaesiphonaceae > JAAFHZ01. The sequence continues at coordinate 5,771 of JAYUSV010000458.1, read as the reverse complement.
AAGAGATAGGAATGGTGCTGCCAAATTGGACGATCGAACTAGGGGTATTGGCCACAATGGTCAAGTCTGGACTGTTGGGCGGAATCACCACTGAGATCCGGTCAGCACTGATCGTTAAGTTATTACTTTCATTCCCTTCTCGAATCGTATTAGTGCTGTCGGTGCTAGCTACGATGTAATATTCACCGGGGGCAACGCCATTGCCAATCCCAATAAGTGGTGTATTGGTCTGTTGTTGTATTGTTAAGCCGTAGCCACCTTGGCTGCCACTGAAGCCAGCAGCCCGCACATAGTAATCACCAGCATAGGCGTTGGTTGGTAAGGTGTACTGAATGAATGAACTAAATCCTGGGCCACTATCATCATCTGATCTCAGTAGAGTACCATTGCGATCGAACAGAAACAGAAAACTATCCCCGATCGCGCCGACTCCATTCACACTCAAATTGGCATTTTGGTTGATTGTTAAGGTGTCACCAGGCGAAGCGAGGATACGATAGTAATCTCCTGCGAAAGCAGTTTCTACTACCCCTTTGGCTCTAACTTGATAAGTATTTGCCCCAGTTACCACAAAGTTTTGCTGTAAGTCATTGGCTGTGGCGATGGTATCGTTATTTTCTAATTCCAACACGAAGCCATCAACATCAGTCTGGAGAGGGTTAACCAACAAGCCGCCAGAATTGATGGTGACTGTGGCATTTTGTGTTGCCGAACCACCTGCTCCTATGCCCAGTTGATTGGCGGAAAATATTGGTATATCATCACTGTTTCCAGCAATATTGTCCGCTGATAAAAACAGTCGATTCACTGATGTACCAGAAGCGTTGCCATCTCCAATATTGTTCACTGTCCAGGTAATATTGAAAGGTGTTCCAAACTCTACCGTTGGAGTACTGGCAACTACACTCACTGGAGTCAGATCAGGTGCTTTGATTGTAATTTCTTGAAAAGAAACGTTGTTAGTTTCGTCACTTTCAGTCAAATTACCGTTGTTGTTCAAAGTACTTGTGGCCGGAGCTGCTGCCGCACTGCTCTCTATTGCTCCCGCAATTCCTGCGCCACCATAGCCGCCGCCATAGCCGCCACCACCTTGATCTGTGGCAAACAACAGAAACTGCCTGCCAAGAGTATTGAGTGGCAAGTTAAGAGCTACTTCATTTTGGCTGTAGCTACTACCAGCAGCAATAGAACCAAAATTGGATCGGCTACCAACTTCTAAATCCGCTGCATCCAGAACAGTATCACTAGACAAGTAGACTCGGTCAGTCCAGCCACTAAAGTTGGGCGTTGAGCCTGCTCCAATGTTGCTTACCGTCCAGGAAACTGATAATTGATCCCCTAAATTGATTTCGATCGGAGCCGTGACCGACGAAACGGTTAGGTCAGGCCGATCAGTAATTACAAATACTGGAGCGGCAAAAACATTGTTGGTCTCATCGCTCTCAGGCAGTTGGTTGGTTGCATCGGTTTGAAATAAAACGTAAGCATTACCAGAAATCCCTGTGTTGGGAATGTTGATAGAGCCAAAAATGTCATTAGTTGAACCTTCGGATACCTCTCTGAAGTATGTTGACAGCAAAACATCGCTCTCATCCAGCTCAGCATCTTGAGACAAATAAACTCGATCCTGGTAACTGCTGTTTGGAGCCTGATTGCCAAGATTAATAACATCCCCAAAAATTTCGAGTCCTTCTCCTGGCCTAATCTCTAACCTTGGCTGATCGCCGATGATACTTGCTGCTACTGGTAAACCCTCAACACCATCAGAGTTGACTGAATTTGCCACCATAGGCCGTGATACCGTAGCCGAACCGATAGATAAGTCGATCGCGTTCACAGTAATTGGCACGGCCACAACGTTGTCGGCCAAATTACTCTCTGGAAAAGATCCACCGCTGTTGGCTCTAACAATCAAATATCTACTTGCTGGATATAAATTCCCGGCAGTACTATTTAAAATCGACAAATTCAAACTAGCAGTATATGATTCACCTGTGGATAGGCTTAGAAAGTTATTATAGGTGAGGACTTCCACATCATTCTCATCCAGAATACCGTCCTCTGAAAGATATACCGAATCTGTCCCATAACCACCTCCAGTTTCGTCGCCGAGATTGGTAACAGTCCATCCCACTATAAATTCCTCTCCGGCCAAAATGGAGAACGGCTCAGTATTAATGGATTGTCCTTGTATCTGAATATTACTGGTCGCTAAATTTATTGCCATGAGATGGTAATTCCTAGTTAAATGAAAAATGAGATCTAATTTTTCGAGCCACCGACAATGATATCACAGGCATTTTTGCTAGTTATTCAGCCAAATCACTTAAACTTTATGCAATTATTTACGGGGCAGTGCGAAGTTATAGCGATGTTTTGACCAGCAGGAAAGTGTTGATCTATGAGTGATGTGCTTAAAGCCTCTGCTTGAGACCCAAACCTCTACTCCGTCAAAATACTCAAAGCAACTGCTTCAGCAACCTTGATACCATCAATACCTGCTGACAAAATACCACCTGCATAACCAGCTCCTTCCCCTGCTGGATAGAGACCTACCGTATTTAAGCTTTGATATTGTTCATTGCGTTTAATGCAAATTGGCGAAGAAGTGCGGGTTTCAATGCCGGTAAGAATTGCATCATCCATCGCAAACCCTTGAATTTGTTTATCGAAAGCTAACAGAGCTTCACGAATGGCTTTGATCGCGTATCCCGGAAGACTAGTACTCAAATCACCCAACTTTACCCCTGGCTTATAGGAAGGAGTAACTTTACCGAGGTTCGTGGAAGGTCGATCGGCCAAAAAATCCCCCACCAACTGTCCAGGTGCCTCATAAGTCCCGCCACCCAAAGCAAAAGCCCGTTCTTCTAAACTCCGCTGCAAAGCAATACCAGCCAAAGCATCATCGGGATAATCAGCCGGAGTAATACCCACCACGATCGCACTGTTAGCGTTAGATTCATTGCGGGCGTATTCGCTCATCCCATTAGTGACTAATCTTCCTGGCTCTGAAGCAGCCGCCACCACTTTACCGCCGGGACACATACAAAAACTATAAACCGATCGACCATTACTACAATGGTGTACTAGCTTGTAATCAGCAGCTCCCAATCGCTCATGACCGGCTTGGTCGCCGAAGCGGCATTGGTCGATTAAAGATTGGGGGTGTTCAATTCTAAAGCCGATCGAAAAAGGTTTGGGTTCGATGTAGACTCCTCGATCAAACAGCATCTGAAAGGTATCACGGGCGCTGTGACCGACGGCTAATACTACATGATTACTGGCAATAAATTCACCATTTTCTAGTCGCACTCCGCGCACTTGGCCTTGCTCTATTTCTAGATCTTGGACTTTGGTTTGAAAACGAATTTCGCCACCGAGTTCTTCGATTTTCGATCGCATGTTTTGAACAATTTTGACCAGGCGATAGGTACCAATGTGAGGTTTGTTGATGTACAAAATTTCTGGGGCGGCACCGGCAGCAACGAGTTCGTTCAATACTTTACGCCCATAGTGTTTGGGGTCGCTGACTTGGCTATAAAGTTTGCCATCCGAAAAGGTGCCCGCACCGCCTTCGCCGAATTGAGCGTTAGATTCCGGGTTCAGGCGTTTTTTCAACCAAAAACCAAAGGTGTCAGCACTGCGATCGCGGACTGATTTACCCCGCTCTAATAAGATTGGCCGAAAGCCCATTTGAGCCAAAAGAAGTCCGGCGAACATACCACATGGGCCAGTACCAATGACGATCGGGCGTTTTTGATGGTTGCTGGGAGCTTGGGCAACAGGGATATAGGTAATATTGGGGGCAAGAACAACATGCGGATCTTTTTTGAAACGTTGGAGCAGAACTTTTTGTTTGGGTGTTTCGATGTCTACGATGTAAACCAAAACAATTTGGCCTTTTTTACGAGCATCATAGCTACGTTTAAAGATGGTGTAGCGGCTCAAATCGGCAGCGGTGATTTGCAGTTTTTTGAGGATGGCTTCTCGCAGAGCTGCTTCGGGGTGATCTAAGGGAAGTTTGATTTCGTTGAGGCGGAGCATAGAGAAAACTAAGCCTGAGTTAATTAGGCAGATTGAGGCGATCTTTGCATAATTGACTATAACTTACTAATTAACTTGAACATTCTGGAATCATCTTACGAAACCTTGCGGTGATCGGCCAATAAGATGCCACTTTGTAAGACTTCTTGCTCGTGAGTTGTTTCCTGCCAGGGCTCTTCTAGGGCAGCCGCGATCCAGCTTTTCATGGAATTGAGCGCTAGTAGCCGCTGGACATAAGCAGCCGACTTGGCACTAAGCGGTAAGTTGTAGGTCTGTACCCGAATGGCGATCGGCGCAAAAAAAGCATCCACAGCGGTAAAAGTATCACCACCCAAAAAATCACCACCAAAACGATTTAATCCATCATTCCAGAGTTCATCAAGTCGATCGAGATCTTGTTGCAAACTTTCCGAAATGCCTGGGAGCTGGATGCGGAGACTACAGTGCATAGAACATTGCTGGCGCAGATTACTAAAACCTGAGTGCATTTCGGCAGTAGCGGAACGGGACCAAGCACGGGCGATCGGGTCTACGGGCCAAATACCGGGATGGCGCTCTGCTAAGTATTCGACGATCGAGAAAGAATCCCAAACTACCATCTCTGCATCATGTAAACAAGGCACCCGACCATTGGGGGCAAAGGATCGATATTTCTCCCAGCTTGAGCCTTCTTCTAGGGGGACAATTTGCTCAGTAAAGGGAATCGATTTCTCGGTCATTAATACCCAAGGTCGCAGCGACCAAGAAGAGTAGAGTTTGTTGGCGATATAAAGGGTATACATGTTGTCACCTCGGAGATTACTTCTCGATGTTCAACCAATCTTGGGGCTTCAAATAAGTCTCGTATAGCTCTGCTTCTGGGCTGTTTGGTTCAGGCTGATAGCCATATTCCCAGCGAACTGCTGGCGGCAGAGACATCAAAATAGACTCGGTACGACCATTGGTCTGTAAGCCAAAAATTGTGCCTCGATCGTACACCAAATTAAATTCTACATACCGCCCCCGGCGATAGGTCTGAAAATCTCGCTCTCGATCACCGTAAGGAGTATCTTTGCGTTTCTCGACGATCGGCTTATAGGCGGCCACAAACGACTGGGCACAATCTTGAGCAAAAGCAAAAATCTGATCCCAGTTTCGAGCAGGCTGGACACCGATCGATTTACTATATTGGCCAGCCGGACTGTCGGGCTTGTCGCCGCGATAAAATTCGCCCGCCAGACTATCCTGGTAGTCAAAAAATAAGCCACCTACACCTCTAGTCTCATCCCGGTGGGGTAGGTAAAAATATTCGTCGCACCAGCGTTTAAAAGTAGGGTAGTAATGGGGGTTATGTCGATCGCAAGCGTCCTTCAAAGTCTGATGCAGGTGCTTTACGTCTTCCAAAAAAGGATAGTAGGGGGTTAAATCCAACCCGCCGCCAAACCACCAAACAGGTCCAGCCTCAAAATAACGGTAATTTAAATGCACCGTTGGAATATAGGGATTATGGGGGTGCAGCACCATCGAAGTACCAGTGGCGTAAAAACGATGACCGGCGGCTTCGGGGCGCTGCTTGAGAATCGATGGTGGCAGAGTATCTCCCCACACCTCCGAAAAATTCACCCCGCCCTGTTCAAACACATTGCCATTCCTGATCACCCGAGAACGGCCACCGCCGCCCTCTGGACGAGTCCAGGAATCCTCCCGAAACTCACCTCCGCCATCTGCATCTTCCAATTCCTTACAAA
>JAYUSV010000457.1:0-11468 GCA_043755495.1 Synechococcales cyanobacterium | reverse complement strand
CTGCGGTATACTAGGCAAGTACCTAGAAACTCAGCAGCCAGAGCCAAATGCGCCCACCTGGCTTTCGCCAGGTCATAAACTGAGGTAAGACGGCGTTGTGGTTTTCCATTCATTTTAAATATTGCGGTTTGGTGAAGTTTTGGAGATAGATTGGCAGCTTATTGGGGTGACTTTTGCCACAGTATTTATTGCTGAAATTGGTGACAAGAGCCAATTGGCAGCGATCGCCATTGGGGGTAGTTCCAAGCATCCCAAGGCAGTGTTCTTCGGTTCGGTAGCAGCGTTGTTGTTGGCCAGCGCGATCGGCGTGTTAGCTGGTGGCTCTATTACGGTTTTATTTCCACCTAAAATCCTTAAAGGCTTAGCTGCCCTGGGCTTTTTCGTCATGGCTGGCAGATTGCTCTGGTCTAACTTTAGTCCAGAGGCCAGCTCGATCGCCGAAGACGCAAGCAGAGCTATCGAGGAATAGGCCAGGATGCTTGAATTTTTATTTGCCCGCCCAGAGTTAATGGCCAATGTTCCCTGGTGGCAGCCCTGGCTATGTGGAGCCTTATTGAACAGCGCTCTACTGGGTGTGGCCTATGTGTTACCCAAAAAACTTTTAACCCTTGTTGGGCACCTTCATGCTTGGGCTTTGGGGGTTGTTTTGTGGGCAACTTTGGGGTGGCGGGCTTATGTGGTGATGATGGTCTATTTTCTTTGTGGGTCGTTAGTCACCCGCATTGGCATGGCCGAAAAAGAGGCGGCGGGGATTGCTGAGAAGCGATCGGGTGCCAGAGGACCAGAAAATGTTTGGGGTTCAGCCGCTACTGCGACAATCTGTGCACTGTTGGCCTATTTTTTAACCGGGAAATCGGTAAACCATCCCTGGCTGCCACCACTGCTGTTGGGATATGTGGCCAGCATTGCCACCAAATTGTCTGATACCAGCGCTAGCGAGGTGGGTAAAGCCTATGGCAAAACGACTTATCTAATTACTACTCTCCAATTAGTTCCCAGAGGTACAGAGGGGGCGGTGAGTTTGGAGGGAACGATTGCGGGGGTGATGGGTAGCCTAGTGTTAGGGATTGTGGCTAATTTGTTGGGGCTGATTTCGGGAGTGGGTTTGGTGATTTGTTTAGTTGCGGCCTTTATTGCTACGACTGCCGAAAGCTTGATTGGGGCGACTTTTCAAGATAAAAATGCTTGGCTGACTAATGAGTTGGTGAATTTTATTAATACGGCAATCGGGGCAGTGGTGGCAATTGGTTTGGGTGGTTTGTGGAAATTACTCGGAACAACGTGACATATTAAGGTACTTTATCTTTAGATCAAGAGTAAATAGGCTCATGCAATATGACGATCAAGCAAGACTTTAACTGGAACAAGCTCCAAAATGGCTCAGATATTCGCGGCATTGCCATCGATGGTGTTCCAAATGAACAGGTCAATCTTACCCCCGAAATTGCGAAGATTCTTGGACAGGCATTAGTTAGCTGGCTATCAAAAAAGATAAATAAACCAAATAATCAACTGAAAATCGGGGTGGGGCGTGATAGTCGGTTGTCTGGCCCGATAATTATGCAGGCTGTAATTGATGGAATCACCTCTACAGGAAGTCATGTAAATGATTTTGGTATGGCCTCGACTCCGGCAATGTTTATGAGTACAATTACTGCTGGGTTTGAATGTGATGGTGCCATCATGCTTACGGCTAGTCACCTACCATTTAATCGTAACGGCATGAAATTCTTTACTGCTACTGGTGGTCTAGAAAAGCAAGATATTTCAGCTATTTTAGCCTTGGCTATGACTAATATTTTTGAGTTGGCTCCAACAGTTGGCAGCGTTACCGGACATGACTTTATGTCGGTGTATGCCAATCAATTTGTGAGTCAAATTCGATCGGCTGTTAATCATCCTACCAACTTTGCACAGCCTTTAGCTGGCCTGAAAATTATCGTCGATGCTGGCAACGGAGCGGGCGGCTTTTATGCCGATCGAGTCTTACAACCATTAGGTGCAGATACAACTGGCAGCCAGTTTCTTGACCCAGATGGCACCTTCCCTAATCATGTTCCCAATCCAGAAGATCCCGATGCCATGGCGGCAATTTGTCGGGCAGTAATTGAGCACCAAGCAGATTTTGGGATTATTTTTGACACAGATGTCGATCGATCAGCAGCCGTGGATAGTACTGGTAAAGAACTCAACCGCAATCGGTTGATTGGATTGATCAGCGCGATTGTCTTACAAGAACATCCTAATTCAACTATTGTCACAGATTCGATTACTTCTGATGGCTTGACCCAATTTATTCAACAAGATTTAGGTGGTATTCATCATCGTTTTAAGCGGGGATATAAAAATGTCATCAATGAGTCGATGCGGCTAAATCAATCTGGCCAAGAATCGTGGCTGGCGATCGAGACATCTGGACATGCAGCGATGAAAGAAAATCACTTTCTTGATGACGGTGCATACTTGGTAAGTAAACTGCTGATTGAGCTAGCTAAATCTAGCCTAACTGGCAAGTCTCTAACAGATTTAATCACTAATTTACAAGAACCGATCGAAAGCAAAGAGCTACGAATTAAAATTACTAGTGAAGATTTTCAAGTAGTTGGCAGTGGAGTAATTGAACGAATGCAGGCTTTTGCCTTGAGTCATCCAGGCTGGGAAATAGTACCAAATAATTATGAAGGTGTGCGGGTTTCTTGCTCTGATGCTAGTGAAAATGGTTGGTTTTTATTACGGCTGTCTTTACATGACCCAGTAATCCCAGTCAACATTGAGTCAAATGTGCCTGGTGGTGTCGATCGAATTGAACAGCAGCTTTTATCTTTCTTACAGACTCAGGAATTTCTGGATTTAGCTCTATCCTGAATTTGGTAAATCCTCATGGATTATCTACATCAGCCAAAATCACCCGACTTTTGATACAACTTTAGTGCGAGCGATTTCTTGATAGACCTGCTCAATCTGATTCAAGTTCCCATCCAGAGTATAAGTTTGTAACACCCGATCGCGCGCTGCCTGCCCTAAGGTAGCCCGCCAAGTTGGATGCTCCTTCAATAAGGGTAAAATAGTCCGCAACTGCGTAGAAACACCTTGAGTATCAATCACCACCCCGGCTCCTCCAGCCAAAACTTCCCCATCAGCACCCGCATCGGTAGCCACACAGGCCATCCCACAGCCCATTCCTTCTAATAAAGACAGCGATAAACCTTCCACCAAAGAAGGCAAAATAAATACGTCAGCACCGCGCAAAATATCAATGCGACGCTGATCATCGGTAATAGCTCCTAACCAAATAATGCCATCCGATCGATCATAAAAAGGTTCCAAAGAAACCTTTAAACTACCATCCCCCACAATCAATAACTTACAGCGACCATCTGCCCCCATCCCAGATTTTTTCCAAGCCCGTAGCAGTGACTCCACATTTTTTTCCGTGGAAATCCGCCCCTGATACACATAGAGCTGCTCCGCTCCAAACTCGGCCTTCACCGCCGAAATTCCCGGTGAATATTTTTGCTCATCTACCCCATTAGGGATTATCACAATTCGATTGGCTGGCACTCCCAGCTTAATCAACAAATCTCGCTGTTCTTGACAGAAAATAATTGTCCGATCGTACTTGGCCAAAAATGGTGCATAGAGCTGATAAGACAACAACTGCGTACCAGAAGTTAGATTCCGCCGCTTGCCATCGTAAGGATTGTGAAACGTGGCAATCAAAGGCAAATCCAGCTCCTGACAAATTTCTGGTAATAAAAAATCTAAGGGCGAAAGACTCAACGAAGCATGGACAATATCTGGTCGCCGTCGTTTCAAAGATTTTTCTAGCACCCGCTTCGCCCGGATAGTAGGAATCGTAAAGACCTGAGACTTATACAAAAAAGGCAAGGGCACATCATCGCGACTGTCATTCTCGCCAAAGTGCATGAAGCTAATTTCATGACCGCGCCGCTTGAGTCCGTTAGTTATTTCCCGACTGTATGTAACATTGCCGCAGAACGGCGTTTTCTTACCAAGCCAAGCAATGTGCATTATCTGGTCTCATTCCAATTACGATCGGCGTAATTCTGTACGCTCAGAACATCTTACTCGGATTTGGCCGATCCCCAACCATATAGACCCAAAGTGAGCAGCGTAACAGTCAGCGCTAACCCCCACAACACACTAGATACACCAAATACTGATTCCGCGATCCCGGTCAGGGCTAATGGCAAACTGCAAGCAATATTAGTGGCATTGTTTTGTAAACCAAACACCTTACCCCGCATTTCTGGCGGAGTTTCGGACTGCACCACCGTCTGCATCGGAATCGCCACATTTGCCCAAAACACCCCGATTAATGTGATTGACAAAATAGTCTGCCATAAACTGTGAGTTGAAATAGCCATGCCCCCCAGACCAACCGCGATGCCGATCGAACCCAAAAAGGCCAATTTAGCTGGGGTGAACCACTTGCGGGCAAAGTTCAATACCACTGCCCCTAGACCCATCCCGACACCACCGGTCGCCAACAAAAAGCCGAACTGCGAAGCTTTAATTTCTGGCAAAATCTCAGCCAGCCGGATCGCCAAAATCGTAATAGAGGCAAACACTGCATACAAGGTGACCAACTGAATTAAGGCCACCCGAATCGATCGATTAGCCTGTAAATAGCGAATCCCTTCTTTCAAATCATCTAAAATATGCGGTTCTTCAATGCTGGCATCACGCTTTTGTTCATTAGTTTTCAGCAACAGTAACAAGATTCCAGCAAGGGCATAGCTTAGACCCACTAACAGCTCTTTACCCACATTTAAACCTAAGCCAAATCCCATCCCTACTTTGTCAGCAAAGCCCAACAGCGGCTCGCCTATCGCAAATCCCACTACCAACGCGCCCATGGTGGTAGTGGTATATAAGGAGTTAGCCGAAAGCAAATCGGGCTTTTCGACAATATTAGAAATTACCGCCTGCTCTGCTGGGGCAAAAAATTGACCGAGAGTTGAAACTGTAAAAGTTATTAGAATGAGCAGCTCAAAACCCAGCGGTAATTGGGCAATAATGCGACCATGAGCAATCCACAGCAACACCGGCACCGCTAGCACCAATAAACCACGCAGTACATTAGTGACCACCAATACCTGCTTTTTGCGCCAGCGATCGACATATACCCCAGCAAAAGATCCAAAGAGAATTGCGGGAATAGTACTGGCCATCATAATCGCCGACACCCAACCACTAATGGTTTGGCCTTTGGCCTGGAACTGGGTTTCGATGATCGCAATCATCAACACCAAGTAAACTTTATCGGCCAACTGAGAAAAAACCTGACCGCCCCAGAGAGCCAAAAAATTCTTGTTCTTTAGGACAGCCGAAATACCCCGTGATTCTGCTGGCGGGGTTTCAGTAGCATTTTGGATGGCAGGATTAGGTGTGATAATCTCTTCCACCGTTGGCTCTACTGGTACTTGGGGAGTTAGATCTTCTGATAATCGCATTCAACCGGTAGATGGCAGTAAATTGCCAAATAAATAAAAATTATTGATGTTATTAGCTAACATCTTCCCAAAGAGCGGGTGGGATGTACAGCCTTCTTGCCAAGATCACTTGCCCAACTGCTTTTGGCCTTAGTTACCAACAAACAACAGAGCAGCCGATCGAATATTGCAGCCCAAATGGTGTTTGATATAGCGTCGCAAAATTCCTTCAATGCGCAGCCAAGCTGCGGCTAAATCAGCCGGTGCTACCCCCGCCGGATCCAGTTCGCCTGCTGACAACTGCTGAAACAAGTGAGTTTCGATCGCATTTAGATAGTATAGACCACCGCTACTCTCTGTGGCTTGACCAATGCGCACAGTGCCACCCCGATCGATATTAAAACCAATCCGCCAATGGGGATCGCCTAAGACTGGGACGATCGGTTCGCTGGTTGCCCAGCAGTTGTGTACCTGGGGTGCAATACCTCCCAAAGCTAACAGATGAAAAATGCCCTGGCACAGATGACCCAAGGCATCACCATCGGTCAGAGCATCCAGACGACGAAGATGAACATTGAAGACTTCGTATAAATCGGACTGGGGATGGTCGCTCATGGCCTGCGCCAAAACAATCTCTGCCCAATATTGACTAATTGCCAGCTTGGAAAGATCCAAAGCCAGGGTGCGATAGGTATGCAGCGTCTCGGCTTGGGTAATTCGATCCATCGACTTACCCCGTGCCAACAAAAGCTGATTTACCACAAAAATACCGCTGCGACCACCAAGGCTAGATTTAGGCTTACGAGCACCAGGAGCAACTACCCGTAGCAAGCCATGTTGAGGAGTCAAAATGGTGACTAGCCGATCGGCCTCGCCAAAAGGCGTAGCTTTCAAGTTAATGCCCGTAACCTGATAAGTCTTACTAGTACTGGTCATCAGCTTCTTCTCTGTCTCGGTCAGCATCAGCACTGTGGTCGCCTTTGCTGCGAGCAGGTCTATCGCGGTCTTTTAGCAAGGCTACGCCTCGTGAAGTACCTAGTCTGGTTGCACCAGCACGGACTAAGGTGATCGCCTCAGCGTGACTCTTGATGCCACCAGCAGCTTTGATGCCTACTCGTTCTTTGGATATCTCAGCTAACAATTTAATATCTGCCACCGTGGCACCACCATTCCAACCAGTACTGGTTTTTAGATAGCTAGCACCCGCATCCATGCAAATTTCAGCGGCAATTCTTTGCTCGTCGGGGGTGAGTAAAGACATTTCTAAAATGGCTTTCACCGTTTGGCTTTCACTACAGATTGCGGCTAGTTCTCGATGTACATCATCAACTTTGCCAGCCTTTAAGCTGCCCAGGTCGATCACCACATCTAACTCTTCAGCGCCGTTATCGATCGCTTCTTGAGCTTCATAGAGCTTTACTGCTGAAGTCGTTGCTCCGGTGGGAAAACCAATTACGGTACAAACCTTGACTCGTTTGTTATTTAGTAACTCGGCAGCCAACCGCACATAGCGAGGATGAATGCAGACAGCGGCAAAGTTATAGCGCTCGGCCTCAGCACACCAACGAGCTACATCCTCTGAGGTAGCCGTAGCTACCAACAGAGAATGATCGATCATTGGTGCGATATCGATATCAAAGTCACTCATTACTTGACGACAGAAAGCTGAGGTCGATCGATTACTTCATCAATCAGGCCATAGCTCACCGCATCGGCTGCGGACATAAAGAAGTCGCGTTCGGTGTCTTCTTGAATTTTGCTCAAAGGCTGGCCAGTGTTGGTTGCCAAGTGACCATTGAGGTTGTCTTTAATATATTGAATTTCCTTGGCTTGGATTTCAATATCGGTAGCCTGACCCTGGGCACCACCTAAAGGCTGGTGAATCATGATCCGGGAGTTGGGCAAGCTGCGGCGTTTGCCTTTGGCTCCAGCAGCTAACAAAAAAGCACCCATACTGGCCGCAAAGCCTACACAGATGGTGGATACATCGGGACGAACTTGGTTCATAGTGTCAAATATCCCCATGCCTGCTGAAACGGAGCCACCGGGAGAATTAATGTATAAGTACACATCTTTTTCGGGATCTTCGGATTCCAAATACAGAAGCTGAGCTACGATCAGATTGGCGATGTCGGAGTCTACTTGCTGACCCAGGAAAATAATCCGCTCGCGCAGCAGCCGCGAATAAATATCAAAAGCGCGTTCGCCTCTGCCTGACTGTTCAATTACGGTGGGTATCATGTGCTTCAATTGCGAGAAATGTCTTCATTAGATTATGGCGCAGGAGCCACCAATATTGGCACATTTATGGGGTGGTTATCACCACCTGCGGGGCAACAGTAGATCAATCCCAAAAAAATGGACTACCAACGGCAGTCCACCCACAAAACCAGACTTAAATTTTTCTTACTATTAAGGACGACGAGCTAAACGCACTGCTTGTTCTAAGTTGTTTAGGGCATAGCGCAGATCTTCACCAGGATCGACTGCTACCCAGCCTTCTGCGGTTGGTAACTTAGTTTCAAAGTGCAAGTGAGGACCACTGGAAGCACCAGTGCTGCCTACTTGGCCAATCACAGTACCTTGCTTGATCTCTTGACCTTCCTGCACAAATATTTCCGACATGTGGCCGTAGAGAGTTTGCAACCTGCCGTTGTGTTCAATGATTACGGCTTTGCCATAGCCACCATGCCAGCTAGCCAATACCACACGACCATTTGCAACTGCGACAATCGGAGTGCCACTGGGGGCGGCCAAATCTTGGCCAGCATGGAAGCGACGATTGCCAGTCAGCGGATGAATTCGCCAGCCATAAGGTGAGCTAATTGGAGCTGGGGTAGAGAGAGGATAAACAAAGTCAGAATTAACGCTGTAATTCGACATTGCCAAGCTAGTAGGGGCGATCGAAACAACCTGGGCTACTTGGACAGTAGGCAAGGGCGAAATCTGTGGAGTAGCTGGTCTAGATACTTTGGGCATCTCAGCTATCTGCGGAATAATGCTCGACTGGGGTGGTGCCACATATACTGGTACCGAGTTGGGAATAGCTGGTAGCGATGCAGGCACTGACCAAGAAGCCAAAATCTGGGGCTTTTCTACTCGAACTTGGGGCTGTCTGCGCGGCTGGGCAACAAATCTAGCCCGAACAGAAGCAACAGGTTTAGCAACTGCTGGCTGCACAATCGATGGCAACGGAAATAATTCTGGAGTAGCATCAGGGCGGTAAGATACCTGCCGAATTTGCGGCTGGACATTGCTCACCAATCTGCTAACTAGCTGCTGTTCGGGAGCTTTAACTGTATTCTTATTGGCAGTTTTGTTAGCAGTTAAAATTCCTGGCTGAGAACGATAGGTGCGACGAAAACTAGAAGGATTTTTTTGAACAGCTACGGTGAAATTGTCAGCACCGAGCAGGTCTTTGTGGAGCTTTTTGTACTTATTGCTGTGATCGCTAGATGGGCTACTGTTGTTAATCGGAGTAGCTGAAGCCGTTGCTAATGAATGAAACAGCTTAGCATTTGGCGACTGCGAAGTGAGTTCGATTGCCGTTGGCGTAAGCGGAGCTATTGGCTTAATTTCTGCCCAAGAAACACTGGCGTTGGCCATAATGGTCAAGCTGCTCAGCCATGTCAATGCTTTCAGCAATAACGGATGGCGTACCAACATTGACCAGTGGTTGGAGGAAGTGGACTGACTGGATGGATTTTTTGCCTTACTTGTCATGGTTTTGTTTTTAGCGCGGTTTAGCCAAAGGCTTTTCCTGTGCGGTGGTATTCAATAAACACAGAATTATGTAGATCTGCAATTATTGCTTTACAAATTACTTACTCCACTAGGATGCCCACAATTCGCCCTCTGGGCAACACTACAGGTCACAAATGGCTGATTTTCGGCGATCTGGCGCATTGATTTAGGTCACAGCCTCCGACTTATGGCGCTACGGTTTATCAACCAATAGGGGGATCTAAGAGGCGATTGATTAGTCGTAACTGTTCAGCAGTGCCCATGCAGATTAAGTTATCACCACCGGTAATCACTGTTTCACCAGTTGGCCCGACGATCAATTCGCCTCCCTGACGACGGATTGCCAGCACTAGTGCCCCAGATTGTGATCGCAGTCGGGCTGCTCGTAGTGATAGACCTGCTACCGGACAGATGTTTTGGTCAATTAAAAATTCTTCCATGTAAAAGGCACCACTACTGCTGGTCATGATGCCATCCACAAAGTCTAAAACTTGAGGACGCAGAGCTGCGGCTGCCATCCGTTTGGCTCCAGTGATATAAGGCGAAATTACGGTATTAGCTCCGGCGCGTTGCAGTTTTTGAACGGCTTCTTCGGTGCTGGCACGAGCGATCGCTCTAATTTTGGGGTTCAGGCTTTTAGCAGAAAGAATAATGTACAAATTTTCTGCATCAGATGGCAGGGCAGTCACCAAGCAATTAGCTCGTTCCACTCCTAATTCAATCAAGGTTTCATCTAGGGTGGCATCGGCTTGGATGGCTGTATAGCCAAATTTTTGGGCGATTTCTACCTGCTCAGCGCTAGAATCAATCACCACAAAGGGTGCTTTTTCGGCAGCAAACTCATCGGCAATTTGCCGCCCGATGCGACCAAAGCCACAGATCAAATAATGTTGGTTAAGAGATTTCACTAGTTTCCGGCGCAGACGCAGTTTACGCTCTTCTACAAAATAGCCGCCCAAGAGGGCATCAGTAAAGGTATTGGCGGTGTAGCCAATGGTCAAGACTCCCGAAATAATCAGAGTCATGGTAAAAATTCTACCCCGATCGCCCAAGGGGTGAGTTTCGCCAAATCCCACGGTCGAAAGGGTAATCATGGTCATATAGGCAGCATCCAGCCATTTCCACCCCTCTACAAAGTGGTACCAAGCAGTGCCGCTAAATAGCAAAAAACTGATGGCCAGAGCAGCACGACGCAGCTCTAGCCGAATTTCTTGAGATTTTTGTTCGGTTACCGAATCCAATCTATCCACTGGATCTATAAATTAGGTCACTTGAAGATTTCAAACTGCTGCCACATCTTTTTAATAGTCTGGGCGGAATCGTCTAAATATAAAAACACCCCAGGAAACGGCGGTGGCACCAGGATGTTTAGTTCTCCCCCAGCAAAGCCACAAATTTTTGGCTGACGAGTTCGCGGAAGGTGTCGTAGTCGGTGATCCAGTTATCAATAAAGGCCGCCATGGTGGGAATACGCTTTTCAGCAGGTACTTCTTTTACGTCGTAGTTAAAGTTGCCAGAAAATAGCAAAATTGGCAAAGGCTGTTGATCGGGCTGTTGGATGCTCGCAGAGTTAATCGAAAGATTCAATTGGCCACGCTCTAAGGTGTAGAGCAAATTGAGAGCGGCTCGGACATTTTCTTTGCCGTAGCTTTGCCAGTCGCCAGGAGCTAGCAGTTTGCTGCAAATATATTTGTCGGCAGCATCATTGTCGGTAGGGTAGGGCACGTAGCTGCGAAAGTTGATACCCACAGCCTGATAGCTTACGGCTTTCATAATTTCTACATATCTGCGCGCTACGTCACCAATCACCACTTTTTCAGGTGCTTTGTCGCCGATCGCTTCTAAAAACATTAGTCGATCGGGCTGGGCAGCGATGCTACAGCCATTTTCAAAAGCTAGCTGACTGAGTTGTTCGCCGCTGACGGGCTGGCGACTAAGCTGCCAATCTTCAGGGATGATGCCGCTATACTTCAGCAGATCTTCGCGCAACATGGCCGGAGACTGTTGGGCGGCAATAACGATCGAGACTTCTTGGGTAATGAATGTAGAACTCATAGATTTGCAGTGAAGGATGCTGACCGAGAATCAGAATAAGTGTTTTCTGGCACGATAGCAAATGATTGGGGACAAATAAATCTTAGCGACAGTTGTGTTCTTGCAGGTGTTCGGCGACTAGCTGATAAATTTCAATGATATGTCGATCGGCTAGCTTGTAAAAAACATGCCGTCCGCGCTTTTCGTGGGTGACAATCCGGTTCGATCGCAGGT
>JAYUSV010000456.1:0-3676 GCA_043755495.1 Synechococcales cyanobacterium | reverse complement strand
CCAGTGCCTGGGGAATGCGAATAGTGGCAATTTCTCCATCAAACTGTTGAGCCTGCTGATTGTAGTGTTGAGCCAAAAAATATTCACTAGCACAGGGTTTCTCTCCAGGGCAAGCAGTTGGCAGATCTGCTGAAATAGTGTGATCGACTCCTAAGATTTTCACTAGTCCCCGCAGGTTGCCAGTAATTTGGGTTGGCTCTCGATCGATCAGCACCGTATTCTCTTGACCGATCGTTACTCCCGCCAGCTTCACCCATACATCATCGCTATCTCTAGCACCAGCTAAAGACTGAAGGCTCCCCACGCGCGATCGACCATTTAACCGCCGGGGATGGACCATACCATTTTGCTGACTGGCTAATGTCTCTGGGGTAAAGTTGACATCGATCGTTACTTGGCGGATATCGTCAGCAATAGTAGATTTCGGTTTCCAAGTCAGAGGTATGGTCTGACCGATGAGCTGCTGATATTTATTTGGGGCATGTTGAACTTCCAGCCACACCCAGTCGGCCAGATTAGATTGGGAAATCTGTTCTGGAGTAGGCAAAATCAGCCTGCCGATCCATTCGCCATTGGTACGATAGTTGTCGCTGGTATTGGTTGCAATTAGTTGATGTTGCGCCGTGGCAATGGCTGAACTTGGGACTGCTGATTTCTGGGTAGCGGGCTGAGCTAAGCTGCACCAAGTCCAAAAAATCCCGATCGCCAAAGGTGCAAGCGCAGCCGTCGCCCATGTTAGAGCGATGCGCCAATAGTTACTATTTCTAATGAAGGGGTTTCGCTTCACAAGCTTCCGAAATGCTCTTTGGAATTTAGGGGTCAGAACTAGCTCTCTCATTCGTCTAAATCATTGTGGAGAGAGTGGCGAAGTTCGGCAATGACAGCCTCAGCAGACTGGGGTTTTAAGTTGCCTGCTTTGAAAGCAGCGATCGACTCTTGGGCATCTTTGGCAATTTCATTTCGACTGGTTTCGATATGCCGCTGGCGCAAGATCTCAATTAATGGTTCTTGCTGGTCTAGGGAAAGCTGCATAACTGTTTCTAATGCCCGATCAAGCGTGGTCATAAATATTGCCTAAGCTAAAGTACTGCGATTGACTGCGTTTATTTTACCATTTCCCTCAAACTTGGTTGATTACCTTTAGATCTTGCGATTTTGTTGGATGAAAAGAGCTTTTTGCAAGTAAAATGGACTAGGTCGAAAATTAAGGAAATCTCAAATTAGGATCTTCTGTTATGCAGGTAGTGATTAGTCTTCAATCTCTTTTGGAAACGGGAATCAGGGTCGAAAAAGTCGATGATTTGCGGATATTTAAGTTTACTGATGATTTGCAGGATAAGTTGGAGGGGTTGCTGGAGAAAAATCAGGTGGAAACACTGACCGTAATCGAGCAAGAGGAGTTAGAAAGCATTAGTGAACTCGATCGGATTTTCACTTATCTAAATTCTTTACTACTTGCCCAGAAATAAGCAGCATCAATGATTTCATCGAAAACAACTCTTGACTATGATTGATAAGCCGATCGAATGGATTAGCTCGGCGAAGGACGATTTGATAGATTTTCCTGATGACGCTCGTCGGAAGGCTGGGTTTGAGTTAAGATCAATTCAACAAGGTGACTTTGCATCAGATTTTAAGCCAATGTCTATTGTCGGTAAAGGGGTAGAAGAAATCCGAATTCGGACTGATGATGCTTACCGTATTTTCTATGTCGCTAGATTTGAGGAAGCTGTATATGTTCTTCATGTGTTTCAAAAGAAAACTCAGAAAACCTCTCGTAGTGATATTGAGCTTGGACAGCAACGATATAAGCAAATGATTCAACAACGACAACGACAGGATGATTCAGAATGACTCAAGCTAATCAAAATATCTTTGAAGATTTGGGTTTTTCAGCGGAGGAATCAGAAAATCTGCGGGTTCGATCGGATTTAATGATTAGTTTACGAAAGCTGATTCGATCGAATCAGTGGAGTCTAGAAGAAGCGGCGTTGAAGCTAAAAACGACGATCGATTGCGTTGAAGGCTTGATGGCAGGTGATATCGATCGGTTCCAAGTGGAGCTATTGATTGCGATGTTGACTTGTGCGGGAATGAAGGTTCGTGTTGAGGTTGTGGCTGCTTAGGCTGAAGCTATCTCGAAGAGAATTGATGTCATGGCAGAAGTCTAGGGAAATTAGCGATCAATGGTTTCGCTCATACCAAAAATGGTCAATAATTCTGAGGTTTCAGAATTTAGGATAAAATGGCGAGGCAGCTTATTAATTTACAGGAGATATCCAAAAATGTCTGAAACTAAGATCGAGAAAAGGTTGGCTGCCTTGGAGTCAGAGGTAGCAGAGCTAAGAAAAAAAATATCTCCAGCTACCGAAACAACTAAACCCTGGTGGGAAATCAATGCTGGTGAGTTTGCCAATGATCCGATGTTTGAGGAAGCAATGGAATTAGGGCGACAGTATCGTAAATCTTCGTAGTAAAAATGTATCTGTTAGACACCGATCATATTCTGCTAATTAAAATGTCGTAGATAGATCCTGATGAAATTGATAGTCTGATATTTGAGGATTGGACAAGCTAGCTGAAAAAGAAATAATGCCATGGCAGATGTCTGGCTTTTGGTTAGAATTGGAGATATCTATGGTTTTGGGGTGGGTCTATGTGGCGGTGGTTGCAGCGGTTGATTGCTAAAGTGCGGCGGTTTTGGGGTGGGCGGAGAGAGCCGGTGGTGGCTGTGCGGGTGGCGCGGAGTGATCAGGAGTATTTGCTGTTGTTGGAAGAGCTGTTGGATCGGTTGGTGGTCGATCGAAGTTCTGCGACTTTGATGGCTTGGTCGATTCAGCGGGGGGTGAAGGAGCAGGATTTGGCGGTTTGGTTGCGGGGTTGGGTGGGGGTGGATGATGGTTGGCAGAGGCTGGGGGTTTTGCGGGGGTTGGGGAAGGGAGATTTGGGGTTGGTGATGGAGGAGATTTTGGGAAGTGATGTAGTGGTGGGGGATGTTGGGGCGGAGTTTAATAGTGACGATGCTGATGTGTGGTTCGATCGGGGGAATAGTTTGTATAAAGAAGGGAGATTTGAGGAGGCGATCGAATCATATGACCGAGCTGTAGCTATAAAGCCAGATTCACATAAATCTTGGCTCAGCCAAGGGGCATCTTTACATAAATTGGACAGATATGAAGAGGCGATTTCCTCCTATGACCAAGCTATTTTCTTTAAGCATGATTGTTATGAGGCTTGGTTTAATCGGGGACTTTCTCTGAGTAACTTAGGTCGGCATGAAGAGGCGATCACCTCCTATGAACGATCTACTTCCCTCCAGCGTGATTTACATCAAGCTTGGTCTAGGCAAGGACTTTCTTTGTACTATTTAGACCGTTACGAAGAGGCAATCGTCTCTTGTGACCAAGCTATTTCCTTCAAGCATGATCATTGTGAGGCTTGGTCTACGCGGGGAGCATCTCTATATAAATTGGACAGACATGAAGAGGTGATTTCCTCCTATGACCAAGCTATTTTCTTTAAGCATGATTATTATGAGGCTTGGTCTAATCGGGGAGTTTCTCTGAGCAACTTAGGCCGTTATGAAGAGGCGATTATCTCTTGTGATCAAGCTATTTTTTTCAAGCATGATCATTGTGAGGCTTGGTTTAACAGGGGAAATTCCCTCTATCATTTA
>JAYUSV010000455.1:0-11494 GCA_043755495.1 Synechococcales cyanobacterium | reverse complement strand
GCTAACTCCAAAGTCAACAGATCATGCAACTGGGGGAAATCAGCCAGTGCCTCACTGCCAAAATCTCGCTGATAATCACTAAAATTCAACCCCTCGGCCTGTAATAACGATTGAATCAAAAACCGCCGTTGCCGGTCGTCCAAATTTAACCGATAGCCATAGTTGATCGATCGAAAACTCTCATCTGATCGACCTACATATTTTGCTACGATCTCCTGCACTCCGGTCATCCCCACCGCATACTCACCAGAGTAGTGCAGCGCTGAAGTATAAGAACGCGCCCCACAGCCCAAACCTACCATGCCATCGGCCTGACAGCAATAAACCGGCGCATCCAAACTCGGCGCAGATTTATTGCGAAACATCCGCATCGAAACCTGCTCATAACCCGCCGCCAATAGTAAATCTCGCGCCTGTCGATAATAATCTCGGCGTTCATCGCCCCACTCTCGTTTAGAGCGACCCAATCCTGTCAAAGGCCGAATATACAAAGGATATAAATAGAGCTCTTCCGGTCTAAAAGTCAGAGTAGTCTGTAGTGATTGTAGCCAACTGGCGATCGATTGCCCCGGTAGACCATATATCAAATCCAAATTCAGCGTGAGAAAACCCACGGATTTAATGCGATCCAAAGCCGCATAAACTTCCCCGATCGCCTGTGGTCTTCCTGCCGCCGCTGTCTCGGCTGGGATAAAGCTTTGGATGCCGATACTTACTCGATCGACTCCCCAGCGTTTTAATAGCTTCAGTTTACCTAGGGTTGCCGTTTGGGGTGAAACTTCCACCGAGAGAGGGATCTCTAAAGGTTTGGTACCCATGATATTTGTCGTGATTTCAAACAGGCGCTCTAATTCTTGTTCACTGAGAAATGTGGGAGTACCGCCGCCGATCGCCATTCGGGCAAACTGCGCATCACCCAGGGCTGCTTTAACTTGTTGGGCTTCTTTGGCCAAAGTATTCAAATAAGATGTCACCAAATTTTCAGTGGCATTAGTTTGCGTAAACAAGTTGCAGAATCCGCAACGCATCTCACAGAAAGGAATATGCAAATATAGAAACAGCGCCTCTTTGTTTTCTGCTGCCCAGATACTTGTGAGATCGATCGGGGTTTTTAGGGGACGATAAGCAGTTTTATGGGGATAAGCGTAAGAATAAGAATTATAAGTAGAAGCAGTAAGTAAATTAGTTAAAGTAGTCATGGCAAGATGTGGGGTAAAACAAACTCTGCATAGGGCACTGTCCAAACGATCGAATGACTTAAACGATGACCAACATAATTATCTTCTCCGTAGGCTGTACCGTGATCTGAGCAAACAATTCCCATTACTGGTGCCCGCTGCTGCATGGCTTGTAGTAGCGGTGGCAAACATCGATCGACGTAGGCCAGCGCCGCTCTCTGGGTTTGGGTCGAATCTTCTGTAGCTCCAGGCAGAAAAATACAGTTGGGCTGGTGTAGCGCTGAGATATTGATAAACAAAAACATTCGTCGATCTAATGGGAGTCTAGATAACAGATTAATCGCTAGTTGCACCTGATGCTCAGTGGAATTTGGGTCTGTCACGCCCAAACCAGGGTGCCAGTGACTTTCGGCGAACATTCCTGGTAACACACTACCCAACGGATTCTGCTTATTAAAGAATCCTACCCCGCCAATACAGATCGTATGGTATCCTCGTTGGCCAAAACCGGCAATTATATTGGCTGTATCAAATATGCAAGTGTCATTGCCGGTTGTTTCGCTACCAGCAAAGCTGAGCGCAAATAGGCGAGGATGCTTCCCTGGTCGATCTGGAGTGGGCAGAAACCCCGCAAAGAATGCCTGGTGAGCAGCATAGGTAAAACTGCCCGGACTATGCCGAGATTCCCATTGGCCTCCTGGTAGTAGTTTAGCCAGATGAGGAGTCTGTCCAGTTTTCAGGCATTCTGCGGCTACATCATAACGCAAGGTATCCAAGGTGATGAATAGAAAATCATGGCTTCCGATTAAACTATTGATATCCATTATTCAGAAACGGCAATATAACGATGTTCTTCACCATCATAAATATTAGATTTTTGCCGATCTGAAACATCTGTAACTATGCTGAGCTTAGCCAGCTCTTGGGTTAATGTATCTGAAATATAATGGTAATGCAGATCGAGCTTTTCTAGGTGACTAATTACTGGGCTGTTTAACAAAGCCGTTGCCCCAATATCACCCATACTACCTAGTGATAGATCTAGTGTTTTTAATCGCTGCATGATCGGGGCATTAGCCACAGCCATAGCTACTTGATCGGCAATTTCGCTATCTCTTAAACCTAAATAGCTTAATTTTGGAAAGATTGAACCATTTAAAAGAGGTGCCAAGTCTTCTGGAGTAATGTCTCCTCCGTAATCAGAAGTTCCTAACCATAATTCTAGATGTTCTAGCGCTGGCAATTGAGCTTGAAAAACTTCCCGAGCAACACTAAGACTTAATCCACCAGTTTCGATAATCAGGGTTTTTAGTCGATCGAGCTTCATTTCACCAAAGCTCAGCCCATCGTTGCCCTTGACCTGCAAATATTCTAACTGAGGATAAGCCTGTAGCATTGCAGATAAATTACTTTGGACAATCCAAGAAATCTGCGCTTCTTCTTCTATGATGTCACCCAAAAATAATGCCGACAAGTTTGGTAACTTATGACTATTGCTGGTTAGTAACTCAACCAATGCTTGGTTGGATTCAGATTCATAATTCCACACTCCAATAATTAAACTAGTCACCTTCGTCACATTTTGGTCGGCCAGAAAATGTTCTAGCAGTGCTAGAGTGTTTTCCTCTGCATCATAATTAAACCATAATCTATATACTGTATTTATTGGATCAGCGATGCCAATACTTTTATCGTAGTTAGTAACCGGTTTGCCCTGAAAGATTTCGGTGTGTTGATGCATTCCCATACTGTTTTAAGCCTCTGGTGCTGAGCCGTTCTATTCTAGACTTGTTTCTGTGGTTTTTGGCATTCTGTTAACAACATTTTAACCTCCATTGCATAAGTATCTAATCCTGCGTAAGCAACGCCTTGGAGTAAATCACCAAAAGCGTTCATCTCTAAGATATAGTGATCTTGCAAATTTGGGGCAATCAACAAATCAACGCCACAGTAAAAACTGCGAGGAAAGCAGGCCGCTGCTCGCTCACAAGTAGTCAGCATTTTTTGCCAATTATCAGCGGTCAAACCTGGTGGTAAATCAGTAATTTTTAGTCGATCGTTGCCCAAATGCAAGTTAGTCATTGGGCTGTTGCTCACTCGCATGACAGCATGGCAAGCCTTGCCACCAATTACTACCACCCGCACATCAAATTCTCGACCGGCAATCCGCGCTTTGGGTAGCCAAGTTTCTACTTGTACCGACTCTGCTGCCAAAAAATTGATAATATCGGCGATTTCTGTAGATTTGCGATATTGGCGAATGCGACGCGAATTATAAAATTTCATTTCGCCCTGTTCTACCACTCTTTCTACGGTGGTAGTGGCACGTTCTAAGCCTGCTCGCCGCTCATAAGCCACTACTCCCGAAGCCGAAGAGCCGTGAGCTAGCTTGATAAACACCCGTGAGATATTTTGCTCATCCATAAGCTGATAGAGTTGATCATAATTTTCGATCGATCCATCTGGTGATAGCACGGTTGGTATTGGAATCTTGGCTGTAGCCAAGATCTGCTGGCATTGCACTTTATCAAACATGATGGCAATATCTTGGGGATGATTAAGTATTCTGCCCTGTAAATCTGCTGTCCAAGTTTGTAAGCAATGTCGCCAACCCAAATACCATTGACGCTGATACCAAATACGTCCTAATTCTGCTGGTAGCTCCATGGCAGCACTAGCGCTAATATGTTGATGTGTATTGGTGGGTTCTCGCCCAGCTCCGGCGGCGATGAATTGTCGATCGACCTCAAAGCTGCGTTCTGGTGCATCAAAACGAAAAATCACATGCGGGGCATCAAAGTTGGCCAAGTTTGTCTGATTAGTAAGCAGATCAGCATAGGCGATCGATTGGGCTGGGGGGAGTTCGTAGCGAGCAACAGCCTCCTGAAATAATTGCCCCCGACGACTCTCTGGATTGCCGATCGCCACAAAATACACTTCCCTAGATAAACTCATGGGCTAAAGTCCTCTGGTTTTAGTTTGAGGCATGCGAGAAAAGGTTTCCAGTAAAAGAAACTCATCTAAAATCAATTTTCTTGGATTGTAATATTTTTATACTCTTTGGTCAACTCCAATATGACGGATAAATCTTCGCGTAATTATCGAGTGTTACTTACTGGTACTTTGTCCATCGTGGCCAAGGGCGGTGCGGCACTCGTAAATATTCTGTCCCTACCCTTATTAGCTAAATACTTAGGATCAGAGCGCTTCGGAGTATGGTTGGTAGCTAGCTCTTTCTTGGCTTGGTCTAATGTTGCCGATTTAGGGTTAGCCAATACCCTCAAAAACACTTTGGCTGTAGCTGATGGCCAGAATGATTTGCAGCAAGCAAAGCAGGCCGTCACTAGCACTATTTTCGTGATCTGTGGGTTGACGGCTATTTTGTTAGCAGTATTACTACTATTAAATCCATTTGTTCCTTGGATGCAAATTTTCAATATCCAGTCGGGACTTACGGAAATTGACCGATTTGGCTTGGTTTGCAGCTTGCTATTTCTGGCTAAGATTCCGTTGGCAATTCCCAACCAGATTTATAGTGGCTATCAGGAAGGCTACTATTATCAAGTGATCAACGGATGTGCAAGTGTACTAGCGCTGATGACATTGGGATTAGCAACAAAAATGGGCGGCGACTTGTCAGCATTAGCTGGAGCATTTTTTGGCACTATGATGGTGGGTGACGTGTTAGCGTACCTGCATTTATTCGGGTGGCATCGACCAGAACTATTTCCCCGTAGGAAAAGCTTTGATCGCTCTATAGCTAGCAAAAACATTCAGAGTGGTTTGCAAATTTGGATTGCCCAAATCGCTTCGATCGCGGTTTTCCAAACTGATTTGATTATTGTGGCTCAACTTTTTGGTACGCCAGAAGTGGCCGTGTATGGCGTGGTAATGCGTCTTTTTACGACGATTTATTTTTTGCAAGGAGCTTTTTTAAGTCCTCTTTGGCCTGCTTATACCGAGGCTGCTGCTCGTGGCGATCGAGCTTGGATTATGACTACGTTTCGGCGTAGTGTGGTGATTGGAATAGGGGCATCTGTTTTTGGGGGTGGAATATTGATAATTGCTATTCCCTACTTGGTCAAAATGTGGATTGGTCAAAAGGCATTAGTAGATCCGCTGTTGCTAGCAGGAATGTTTAGTACTGCGGTTTTGATGACGGTTGGTAATGCGATTAGTGTGTTAGCTAATGGTTTAGGAGAAATTCGCTCTCAGGCAATTCTTGCACCAGTTTTTGCACTGTTTAATTTGGTAATGTCGATTTTGTTGGGGAAATGGTTGGGAGTGGCAGGAGTGACGATCGCTACTTCGATCGGACTATTAATTTTTTCGATTTTGTTGGTGGGGGGCAATTTACGGGCTGGTATTCGATCGGGGATGGTTTTGCCTCGATGATTTTGGAGATGGAATGCTGGAGATTTCGGTGGGGTGGGTGGGTTTTTATTGGAAGATTTTGTTGCTGGGATTTGATTGTAGATGAACCCACCACTCTGGTGGTGGGGCGGGTGATAATGGGGATTACAGGTGGCCAAAACGTCTTTGTCTTTGTTGGTAAACTATGAGGGCTTTTTGTAATTCTTGTCGATCAAAGTCCACCCAGAGAGTGTTGGTGAAGTACATTTCGGTGTAGGCCAGTTGCCAGAGCAGAAAGTTGCTAAGGCGCATTTCGCCGCTGGTGCGAATCATTAGGTCGGGGGCGGTTTGGCCCCGGGTGGAGAGGTGTTGTTCGATCGACTCTTCAGTAATATTTTTGACCTGCATGGTACCTTGCTGGACTTCTTGGGCGATTTTTTGGCAGGCTTTGGTAATGTCGGCGCGGCCACCATAGTTAATTGCGACATTAAATTGAATGCCATGATTGTGTTGAGTGAGTTTGATCGACTGTTGGACTAATTTATATAGGGTGATTGGTAGGGCGGTTATGTCTCCGAGGAAATTAATTTTTACTTTTTGGGCGTGCATTTCGGCTAATTCTTGTTGCAGCATCCGTTCGAACAACATCATCAAAAAATTCACTTCATCTAGGGGGCGCTGCCAGTTTTCGGTGGAGAAGGCGTAGACTGTCAGCGCATCAATGCCCCAGTCGCTACAGCAGCGCAGTAAGTTTTTGAGGGTTCTGGCTCCTTGGCTATGGCCGATCGTGCGGGGCATATTGCGTTGGGTAGCCCAGCGTCCGTTACCATCCATGATGATAGCGATATGTTTTGGTAAAAACTGAGGGTTCAATTCGGCGGGGAATTGGGGAGAGTTTTGAGGGGCTGCAATTTGTCGGAGTGATGTTTGGGTCATGGCTGGGTTGATCGCAGGGTAAATTTATGAGGGCTGGTGATGCTGTTGTATCTAGCTTACTTGTCAGCTCTATCTCTGTCAGTCCGGGGATGTCGGGTTCTTGGGGGGCTGCTATGGGTGGAGGTCGGGAAAAGTCGGGACTTTGGTAAAAGTAGTTGGAGGAGCGCCAGTATGGGGCAGATCTTAGAAACCCTGATCCTAAGGTTAAAGAAGATGCCAACGCTAAGCCTAAAAATATTAAGTCTGTTCTTTATCGGGTGGTAACTGCGGATACTAATAACGATAAGGCTGTAGATGGTAAAGATAAGAAAACGATCGCTATTGCTGACGCGGATGGTAGTAATTATAAGGAGTTGGTGTTGGGGATGGAGCGAATTCTGAAGATTCATAACCCGAGTAAAGACAAGCAGGTGGTGTTTTATCAGACTGGCAGTGATTTCTTCGTAGCTAGTATCGATATTCCTGGTCGATCGGCTCAGGTTAAGAAATTACAATCGATCGCCGAGTAATCTGCCAAATTACGATTTAAGTTTGTTTCCTACAATTATCTCCAAGTAGTGATCAAACAGTAAAATTAGTAGTGCGGTGGATCTGCTTATTAATGTGATCCACCACACCCCATAGTTTAAACCCCGTAATAAATTTCAAATTCAGTGGTTATACTGTTTTGACTTCAGTAATGATCTTGCAAGATGGAGTGGAAAAGAAAATATAACCCCGCAAGATTCTTCTATGACAAATGTACAAGTTAGCTCGGATTTGGTTCAAGATATTACTGTATTGGATGCATTAGATGCGTTAGGGTTGGCAGAGAATAGCTTAACTATCCAAAACGTATCTACCCCACATTTAAATTACTTGCAATCGATCGACTCCGGTGCAGGTGAATCTGTCGAGACAGGTACAACTGAATTTGATAGTAATCAAGATTTCAGATTTCCGGCTCCTTCAGCTCTTGATTTTTCATTGCCAACTACTAGGATTTCATTAGCTTGGACAGCAGGTCGTGAAATAATTGGGCAACGGATTTTTTCTAATACAGTACTTCTAGGGGCGCAAGGTAATCATACTGACGAAGAAGATCACGAAGACCTCTTTCCAATATCCAACGGTGAGGTTCTGACGGCAGAAGGCATTACCACAAATAATACTACCCCAACCTCTACTCTGAGCTTCAGCACTTTTGATTTTAATAATGTTTTTAAACTGCATAGCAATCCGAACGCCAAGCATACTATATATTTAGATTTTGATGGCCATACAACGGTAAATACTTCTTGGAACAGTGTTACCCATCCCACAATCATTTCCCCAGCCTTTGATACTGATGGCAATACCGCTTCTTTCAGCGTTGGCGAGTTGCAGACAATTTTGGGAATCTGGCAAAGAGTTACCGAAGATTTTGCCCCATTTGAGGTAAATGTTACCACCGAATCTCCTAGTATTGAAGATTTGCAAAAATCTGGTATTGGTGATACTCGCTGGGGTATTCGGTCATTAATGACCCAAAACATTAACTTAGCTAATAACACTGCTGTATTTGGGTCAATTGGAGGGGTTGCTTATCTAAATAGTTTTAATGCTTCTAATGATTTACCAGTGTTTTCTTTTAATAAAGGGGAAAACAATGCAGCCATGACTGCTAGCCATGAAGTTGGCCATAGTTTGGGTCTGAATCATGATGGTCAGGTAGACTCTAACCCTCTGGACACGATCAATGATGCAAAATCTTACCATTCTGGTTTTGGTGACGGTGACACTAGTTGGGGTTCGATACTGGGAGCGCCATTTGGTAAAAATCTGACCCAGTGGAGCAAAGGTGATTACCAATACGCCAATAACCAGGAAGATGATTTAGCGATTATCACGACTAGGAATGGCTTTGGCTATCGGTTAGATGATTATGGCAATACTATCAGTACAGCGACTAGTTTGATTGCTGATAACAATGGTAAAATCAGCGCCTTTGGGATGATTGAACGAAATACTGATAAAGATGTTTTTGCTTTTACTACTGCTACTGGCAATATTTCTTTAAATATTACTGCTGCTTCTAGAAGCTACATTTCTGATAGCGCTGGTAATTACGATGTCAAATATCTGGATGCCCGTGGTAGTAATATCGATCTATGGGCTGGTATTTATAATTCTAATGGTATTTTAGTAGCCGAATCAAATCCTGTTGATTTGCTATCAGCAAGCTTTACCAATTTTTATCTGACTGCTGGCAGCTATTATTTACAAATTGATGGTGTGGGCAAGACTGGCATCAATGGATACAGTGACTATGGTAGCCTTGGCCAATATACCATTGACGGACTGTTGGTTAATAATGTTACCAATACTGCACCAGTTTTGACACAGGCTTTGGCAGATGTGACAGCGATCGAAGACAGTGTTTTTACTTGGAGTCTACCCGCCAATACCTTTACTGATAGTGATGCTGGAGATGTGCTATCCTACAGCGCCAAATTAGCTGATGGCTCAGCTTTGCCTACTTGGTTGACCTTCGATATAGCGACTCAAACTTTGAGTGGCACCCCTACTAATAATCAGGTCGGTTCGATCGATATCAAAATTATTGCTACTGACGCGGCTGGTGCTATTGCTGAAGATATTTTTAGTATTGCGGTTCAAAATACTAATGATGCCCCAATTTTGGTTACAGGTTTGAGCGATCAAGTAGTTAATGCTAATGCCATTCTTAACTTTACGCTGCCTGTTGGGGCTTTTGCTGATGCTGATGCCGGTGATATACTAAACTATAGTGCCACTTTGGCAAATGGTGGATCTTTGCCTAGCTGGTTAAGCTTTAACAGTACCACCAAAACCTTCAGCGGGCAACCAGTATTCGGGAATTTAGGACTGATCGATATTAAGGTGTTAGCCAGCGATTTATCGGGTGCGCAAGCCTCAGATAACTTTACAATCTTAGTAAAGAGTGGCCTAAATGATATTAAAGGCAGCGAAGCAGATAATCAGTTATCTGGCTCTACTAAAGCTGACTACATCCAAGGCTTTGGTGGAAATGACTTCCTTTATGGTTTGGGCGGTAGTGACTATTTAGATGGTGGTACTGGTAATGACTACCTAGAAGGTGCGGCTGGTGCTGATACCCTGGTAGGTGGCGCTGGTGATGACACCTACTACTTGATTGATAATGATGTGATTATCGAATTGGCTGATGGTGGTATTGACTTGGTGCTGAGTGGCATTAACTATACATTAGGCAATAACCTCGAGAACCTTACACTTAGGAGTAATGCGGCTGGAACCGGCAATGATTCTGATAACCGGATCACTGCTGGCAGCGGCAAAAACACCTTATTTGGTGGAGCGGGTAATGACTATTTGAGTGGCGGGAATGGCAATGACACTATGAATGGTGGTGCTGGGGTAGATACTTTTGTGTTGAATGCTCCACTAGTTGGAGTTGATACTTTGAGTGATTTCACTACTGGTATTGACAAGATTTCGATCTCTGCTGGCCTTTATGGTGGTGGCTTGGTTGCTGGTAATGCATTGGCAAGTAACCAACTCTTGATTGGTACTGGCAGCAGAGCAACTAATGCTGATCAGCGATTCATTTATAAAAATACTACTGGTGAGTTGTTCTTTGATGGTGATGGTAGCCTAGCTGGATTAGCTGCTCAAAAAATTGCGGTGTTCAGCAATTTTTCATCTTTATCAACTGCTGACTTTTTAGTTGTTTAGGATAGCCTGTAATAATCAGCATTAAGCTTTGATAGAAACTTAGCAAGTAGCGCAAGGAGTCATCGGCTCTTTTCGCTACTTTTTTTGCCGAATATTTGATAAGAGACAGACGAATCAAACCCAGTACGAATTAACCTTTGTCAACAAAATTAAGATTTTATATTGTTTGCCGAATTCATCCCCAACTTATTGTTAATATGGATGTAAGGTGCTACTCTCATTATTTCGCCCACTGCTAGTTCCAGTAAATCACCATTGCGATCGACCATCTCAAAGCTATGGCCCGAAAATTTTGCAAACATCTTTGGAGTATTTAGATTATCTTGGGGTAAGCCTGGTGGAATTGCAATTATTCGAACACGCTGATTGAAGGTATTCATTCGATCGCTAGTTGGGAAGATATGTAGTTCGGGTTCTGTCATGTGCCGATGTTGCTCCTTGCTGAAAGACAGATTTATCTAATAACCAACCATCGCCAATAATCGATTCTAAGCTTTGGAGCAGAGCGGGCAAAAAATACTCTGGATTGTTGAGCTGCTCGGTAATGATCCATTTATCAATTGAGGTGATGTAGCAGCATTTCTATATCAGCCGTCAGCAGGTTTTAGGAGCTGCCAAATTTTTGCATCGATAGTTGCCAAAATATCCAGTTCTAGTTGGCCAATCTTCCGTACAATTCGCCGACGATCGATCGACCTCAATTGAAATACCATTGCTACAGATGGTACTGTCAGTCCATTCTGTTCTGATGGTTGAATTTCTACAGTGTATGCAAACCGCAGTGCATTCAATGATGATGTCACCGGAATAACCATTAGTAGTGGAGATTGTTCTTCACCAGCTTGTACGGCAATTGCTGGACGGGTTCCTTTTTCTTGTCGTTGGTCGGATTCTGGCAGAGTTACCAGTAAGATATCTCCTCTAGATATTTAGGTTTGCTCCTGGATCAAAAGTTCTTCGATCCATTCGCTATCTTCATCACTAGCGGCTTCCCACTGCGCAAACTCATGAGCTAACTCTGCATTTAAAATATCCGTCTCTGGTTGCTGAGGAGGATCAGTGCTAAGAATGGTCAAGACCTTCTGCAACAATATTTCAGATGCTTGAGGGAGTTTCTGGTGTATTTGCTCTAGTAAGGTAAGCCTAATATGCCGTGTCATATTGTTGAACTAAGATTCATTGTATCTTTTCTTTTGTTTATCGGAAGTCTTGCTGGGGTGCGTGTGACTTTCTGAAAATAAAAATCAGACCGACCGTTCAAGGCTAGCAGCACCAACACGAAATCAAGGCTGGTAAATTTCCTCTGTAGAAAG
>JAYUSV010000454.1:0-3683 GCA_043755495.1 Synechococcales cyanobacterium | reverse complement strand
TGCCAAGCAAACAACCTTGGTAGAACGCAGTATCGCGCTAGTAGGGAAATAATTATGCAAGGCAATTCCAATGTAGGCGCTTCTTTTTTGAATCCCTACGCCGAAGCCATGATGGCCGTGGCACAATCCCAGAATCTTCTGGATATTTTTGATGAAAACTGCAAAGCTGTCCAGCAAGCATTAATCGACTCTCCTGATTTCAACGAATTTTTGGGTAGCCCGATTGTGCAAGCTGATGATAAGAAAGCTGTGTTACAAAAAGTTTTAGGCAAAGACATCAACCCAGTAATGATGAACGTCATGATGGTGTTGATCGATCGAGGCCGAGTTGGTTTCTTAAGCGGTATCTGTGGACAGTATCAAGTACTGTTGCGCAAGCTAAAAGGCAACGAACTAGCCGAAGTTACTACCGCAGTGGAGTTAACTGACGCCCAAAAAACAGCAATTATTGAAAAAGTTAAAGCCATGACCGGCGCTAACAACGTTGATATTGCTGTGAAAATTGATCCAGCGATTATTGGTGGGGCGATTGTCAAAGTCGGCTCCCAAATTATCGACTCCAGCCTTCGCAGTCAACTGCGCCTTATTGGCATGAGTCTGGCTAAGTAGGCTCTCCAAAATAGGATCTCAGTAATCCGGGCTATCCAGCCAGGCAGATGTAAACCCACACAATCTAGATATTTAAATATGATTAGCATTAGACCTGACGAAATTAGTAGCATCATTCGCCAGCAAATCGAGCAATACAGCCAAGATGTAAAGGCATCTAATGTTGGTACTGTTCTGCAAGTGGGCGACGGCATTGCCCGGATTTATGGACTCGACAAAGTAATGTGCGGCGAGTTGGTAGAGTTTGAAGACGGCAGCGTCGGCATTGCTCTTAACCTAGAATCTGACAACGTTGGTGCGGTATTGATGAGCAATGGCCGCAACATTCAAGAAGGTAGTGCAGTAAAAGCTACCGGCAAAATTGCCCAAGTTCCCGTAGGCGAAGCTACTCTCGGTCGGGTAGTAGATGCTTTGGCTCGTCCGATCGACGGCAAAGGCGACATTGCTTCCACCGAAACTCGTTTAATCGAATCGATGGCTCCAGGGATTATCGAACGTCGTTCGGTATACGAGCCAATGCAGACTGGTATTACTTCGATCGATGCAATGATTCCGGTTGGCCGTGGTCAGCGCGAGTTGATTATTGGTGACAGACAGACCGGTAAAACTTCGATCGCCGTTGATACCATCATCAACCAAAAAGATTCTGATGTAATTTGCGTTTATGTAGCAATCGGCCAAAAGGCTTCTACGGTAGCCAACGTGATTAACGTGCTGCAAGAAGCTGGTGCCATGGCTTACACTATTGTAGTAGCAGCTAATGCCAACGATCCGGCTACTCTACAATACTTGGCTCCTTACACTGGTGCAGCCTTAGCTGAGTACTTTATGTACAAGGGCAAAGCCACATTGATTGTGTACGATGATTTGTCCAAGCAAGCTCAGGCTTACCGTCAAATGTCGCTACTACTTCGTCGTCCACCAGGACGCGAAGCTTATCCCGGTGACGTATTCTACATTCACTCTCGCTTGCTAGAGCGGGCGGCTAAACTCAGCACCGAGTTGGGCGAAGGCAGTATGACGGCATTGCCCATCATTGAAACTCAGGGTAGTGACGTATCGGCTTATATTCCTACCAACGTAATTTCGATTACAGACGGTCAGATCTTCTTGTCTTCTAACCTATTTAACTCCGGCTTACGTCCAGCAGTAAACGCTGGTATCTCGGTATCCCGGGTAGGTTCGGCAGCTCAGACTAAGGCGATGAAGAAAGTTGCCGGTAAGCTGAAGCTAGAATTGGCACAGTTTGATGACTTACAAGCGTTCGCTCAATTCGCCTCCGACTTAGACAAAACCACTCAAGACCAATTGGCACGCGGTGTGCGTCTGCGGGAAATTCTCAAGCAGCCTCAGTACTCGCCGTTGTCGGTAGCTGAACAAGTAGCTTTGGTATATGCCGGATTGAATGGTTATATCGATGATGTGCCCGTAGCTAAGGTGGTAGATTTCACTACTGGTCTGCGCGATTACTTAAAGAACAGCAAGCCCGGTTATGCTGCTAACATCAAGGACAACAAAATGGCCTTGACCGATGAAGGTGAAGCGATGCTGAAAGAAGCAATTTTAGACTTCAAGAAAAACTTTGTAGTTGCTGCCTAGTTTTAGGAACTTAAAAAGGCAAGAGTTTTTCGATTAAAGACTCTTGCCTTTTTTAGATATAGCAAACTGATAAATATATTTTTTGGAGATTTATAAAAATGGCTAACCTGAAAGCAATTCGTGACCAGATCCAGTCGGTCAAAAACACTAAGAAAATTACTGAAGCTATGCGCCTGGTGGCCGCAGCAAAGGTAAGAAGAGCACAGCAGCAAGTAATTGCCACTCGTCCTTTTGCCGATCGACTCGCCCAAGTACTCTATAGTTTGCAAGATCGCTTGAGTTTTGAAGATGTTAATTTACCGTTGATGGAAAGCCGTGAAACTAAGACAGTGGCTCTGTTGGTAGTGACCGGCGATCGAGGCTTATGCGGTGGTTACAATAGTGGCATTATCAAAAAAGCTGAACTGCGGGCTAAGGAGCTAAAGGCTCAGGGCTTAAAATATACCTTTGTAATCGTAGGCCGAAAAGCTTCCCAGTATTTTCAGCGTCGGGAACAGCCGATCGCCGCTACCTTTACTGGTCTGGAGCAGATTCCTACCGCTCCTGAGGCCAATAAAATTGGTGACAAGGTGATGGCGATGTTTTTGGGTGAAGAGGTCGATCGGGTGGAACTGGTCTATACCAAGTTTGTATCTTTGATTGCTTCTCGTCCGGTAATTCAAACTCTATTACCTCTTAGCCCTCAAGGTCTAGAAGTAAAAGACGATGAGATTTTTCGGCTGACTACTAAGGGCGGTGGTTTTGAAGTTTCCCGTGAGAAGATGGTTTCTACGGTAGCTCCGTTACCAAAAGACACTATTTTTGAGCAAGATCCTACTCAACTCTTGGCTTCGCTGTTGCCTTTATATTTAAATAACCAGTTGTTGCGAGCTTTGCAAGAAGCGGCGGCTAGTGAATTGGCAGCACGGATGACGGCGATGAATAGTGCTAGTGATAACGCGAAATCTTTGATTAGCAGTTTGACTTTGACTTATAACAAGGCGCGGCAGGCAGCGATTACCCAGGAAATCCTGGAAGTGGTCGGTGGAGCTGAGGCTTTGCAGGGTTAGTTGTAATTCTTTTTTTAGGATGCCCGTGGCGTGATGCTGCGGGTTTTTTGCTTGTGGTCGATCGATTCTCAGTTTTTTTCTCGAAATGTCCACCGCAGACCGATCGAGTTCAAAACCACGCTTACTGAACTCATTGCCATACAAGCGCCAGCAGCAGCGGGATCGAGAGTAATGTGCCAAGGATAAAGTAATCCTGCTGCGATCGGGATTCCTAGACAGTTATAAACTACTGCCCAGAATAGATTCTGACGAATTTTGCGACCGGTGGCTTTGCCTAGGTCGATCGCCGTCTTCACCCCAGCTAGTTTATCAACCATCAAAACTACGTCAGCAGTATCGATCGCCACCCCAGTTCCATCGCCGATCGCCATTCCCACGTCAGCTACTGCCAGGGCAGGAGCGTCATTGAGTCCATCACCGACCATG
>JAYUSV010000453.1:0-3686 GCA_043755495.1 Synechococcales cyanobacterium | reverse complement strand
ACCACCCAGCCGTGCTGTTTATCGCTAAAGGCCAAATCTTGCAGGTTAGATTCTGTTGGCAATTGCAACGATTTCCAGGGGCTGTTGCTCATGGATGGAGTTTTGACACATGAAGCACAGAGCAGTGTTACCACCAGCAACATGGCGATCTGTTTGAAATATTGCTTAAGAGAAGTCATATAAAAAGTGATTTTAGAAAATTTTTAGGAAGTCTAAGATATGTCACTGAGCATATCAGTTGAGAGTGTACAGACTGAGGAAGAACACCACGCCCAACGCCAGAGCTGTAAAAATCAGGACATTTTTTTGGCTGGGGGTCATGGTGTTAACACCCAAGCCATATCCGAGATTTTCTTTGAAGCCAGAAGCCGTAGACTTGGCTCCAATGTTATTAAATGCTGATTTTTTGGCGCTACAGACCGGACAACGCCACACAATGCTGATGTCGTCAAAAGCGGTATTAGGGGCGATTCCATTTTTTGGATCACCCCTGGCTGGCTCATAGGTATATCCACAAGAACGACACTCAAAGCAATCGACTAGTGACGTATCCACCTTGACTGGAGCAGCCACAACCTGCTCTGCAGGCGCAGATTCCAGGCTTTCTAAATTTTCTGGTTCTTGGTCGCTCATGGGCGAAGGTTTAGCTCTAGATACTTTGCTCTTACCGATTATGCCATGAAAGTGTGAAGTTTTGTTTCTTAACTGAGACCCGATTGATGGGTTCTAGGCGATCGCCATGACCACCCGATCGCGTCCTTGGGCTTTGGCCTCGTACAAAGCTCGATCGGACGCATCGATCGCCTTGGAAATATCCACACCGGAAGTGGGGATCATGGTGGCTACTCCCAAACTCATGCTCACAAATTCGCCTACGGCAGAAGTGTTGTGATGCACCCGTAAATTTTTAACAGCCGATCGAATGTTTTCGGCCACATAGATTGCGCCCATGGCATCGGTGTTGGGCAATACTACGACGAACTCCTCGCCACCATATCTGGCAACCAAATCACTGCTGCGGCGGACAGCATTGCGCATGGCGGCACTGACCTTAATTAGACATCGATCGCCTGCGGGGTGGCCATAGGTATCGTTGTAATTTTTGAAAAAATCGATATCGCACATAATAATTGAGAGCGGCGCACAAACTCGCTTCATCCGCTCCCATTCTTGCTGCAAATAGTCCTCAAAACCTCGGCGGTTATGTAATTTAGTGAGGCTATCTAGATTGGCTAAGATTTTTAGATTTTGGTTATCTTGTTGCAGTTCTTCAGCAATTTTGAACCTATCTTTAAGCTGCTGGGACTGCTCCACCATCTTTTTCACCCGTTGGCGTAAAATAGCCAGGTTTACTGGCTTAGTAATGTAATCATTGGCACCAGCGGCAAAAGCTTTTTCAACCGAATCATCATCATCCAGAGAAGTGATCATCAGAATCGGAGTGAGCCGATTAGATTCTAGTTCCTTGAGTTTTTCACAAAATTCAAAACCATCCAAGTCTGGCATGACTCCATCAACCAACACAATATCTGGGTGATGTTCTAAGTAAGCCGTAATGCCCGCATTGCCATTCTCGGCCAAGATCAATTCAAAACCATCCAAAACCAATGCCTCGCCAATTTTGGCTCGCACAACTAGATCGTCATCGACCAATAATATTTTGATGGGGGGTGAATCAAGAACCATACTGGCTAACAGCTACAAATGCTGAGGGGGTGGCTACTGTGATATCTGGGCAAGCTGGGAATCAAAAAATTCTAGACTGCGGCTGGCAATAATGGCTCAGTGGTTATCCTAAATGATTTTGCACCCAATGTGTGCCTGCAATTTTAAAAAATTGTCAAGCCAAATTATGTCTCACAATCCACAGTTTACCCCGATCGAATGTCAGAATTAGCAATACCCTTGATCGAATTTCCCCGTTAGTTTTGCATGATCCCAAAATCTTTAGCTCTGCTGTTCGCTTCCCACCTGTTATTTGCTCATCCGGCATTTGCCCAAACTTTTCCTAGTAAGCCGTCTAACCTTGGTGTTTCGCTCCAAATAACTCAAATTGGATCAACGATCTGTCCAGCTAATTTAAGTAATGCTGTGAACTCGATCGCCAGCCGCTACAACCTCCAACGTCACCACTGGGGGTATTATGTCCAGCCATTAGCAACGAATATTCCTGTGGCTAGCTACCAAGGTAACAGTCTATTTGTGCCAGCTTCTAGTAACAAACTTTTGACGACTGCTGCTGTCTTGAATCATCTAGGCGGTCAATATCGCCTGCGTACGTCTGTTTACCAAGATCCCAACAGCAATCCGCAGCAGCCCTCCCTTACCATTGTTGGTCGTGGTGATCCCACTATTACCAATGTCCAAATTCAAG
Organism: Synechococcales cyanobacterium; assembly: GCA_043755495.1. Lineage (GTDB taxonomy): Bacteria > Cyanobacteriota > Cyanobacteriia > Cyanobacteriales > Chamaesiphonaceae > JAAFHZ01. Next base: position 1,312 of record JAYUSV010000453.1, on the reverse strand, counting down.
ATTTGGCAACTCAACTTCAGCAAAAAGGTATCCGGCAGATTACGAAGCTAACCGCTAATGGGGGGTATTTTCGGGGTTCACCAATGAATCCCGATTGGGAGTGGGGCGATTTATATACCGACTATGGGGTGCCTACCACTAGCCTGATTTTGCAGCAAAACGCTGTGGATTTGGTGGTGACTCCGCAACAGATCGGACAGCCTCCCAGCTATCGCTGGCGTACCCCTTTAGCGGGCATTCCTTGGCAAATAGACAACCGGGCGTTGACAGGAGCAGTGCGGACAGAGAATTCAATCGACGTTCAGGCTATCCAAGGTAAACCCACTTTGCTGTTGATGGGCAATTTGCCAGCGGGCGGCAGCACCACACTAAATTTGGCGATGCTTAGCCCCAATGCTACCTGGCTAAGTCAATTGCAGTTTAATTTGGCGCAGAAACAGATCAACACCAGTCAGTTACAAGTAATTGACAGCGAGCCAGTGACTTTGGGACAAGAAGTAGCGGCGATCGAATCACCAACTCTGGGAGAGTTGGTAAAACAGACTAATCGCACTAGTAATAACCTGTATGCCGAAGTGCTGTTGCGCACTTTAGGCCGCAGCAATACCGAAGCTGGTAACAGCACCGCAGATTTAGGTTTGCGGCTGGTCAAGGCCAAGCTGACTGGCTTGGGAGTAAATGCCAATGGCTATCGGCAAGCCGATGGCTCTGGGTTGTCGCGCAAAAACCTGCTGTCACCGCTGACCTTGGTGCAGACGTTGGTGGGGATGTCTAAGACTCCAGAAGCGGCTATTTATCGAGATTCTTTGCCGGTGGGTGGGGTTAATGGTACTTTGGCTAGTCGGTTCAAGAACTATCCCAATCAGATCCAGGCTAAAACTGGTACTTTGACTGGGGTGATCGCTCTAGCGGGCTATGCTAACCCTGCACAGTATGAACCATTGGCTTTCGGGATTTTGGTGAATAACCACGATCGACCGGCCAGTGAGATTCGATCGGCGGTGGATGAAATGGCTACGGCTTTCCTGCGAGTGCGCAACTGTCCATAGGTTTGATACTCCCCATACCTGCGCCTCCGATCCGCAAGCGGATCGATTAGCTAAGGCAGGGGATTCTTGCACAGCCCATATTTGAACTTACAAAGGCGTTATCAATGCGCCGCTACCCACTCAGATTGATTTCTCAATCCTTGCGTATACTTCTTGAATTTGTGTGCTTTCGAAGTCCATCACTTTGCCAATTCGGTACGCTCAGCATCCTGCCATTATTTGCCCGTTTGCTATTCCGATTCTAGTCGGATCTGTTCGTTGCG
>JAYUSV010000452.1:0-11531 GCA_043755495.1 Synechococcales cyanobacterium | reverse complement strand
CGGGTGGAACTAGTGGACAACTAAAATTAGCCATTCACAGTCCGGCAACTCTCTCAGCGGCGGTTCAAGGATTTCAAGAATTTTATGGCGTAGCTGAAATCAACTCTCACTGCTTGTTGCCCCTACATCATGTCAGCGGTTTAATGCAACTATGGCGATCGATCACCACCAACGGCCATTTCACGATCACCAAAGAAGTCCCAGGATCTTTTATTTCTTTAGTACCGACGCAACTCCAACGCTGGCTGCCCAGTCGATCGAACTGGCTGCAATCTTTTAGAACGGTGATTGTTGGTGGTGCCCCGGCAGCTCCGCATTTATTAGTTGAAGCTCGTGCTGCCCAAATTCCCCTTTCGCCCAGCTATGGTGCTACCGAAACAGCCGCAATGGTCGCAGCTTTACCGGTCGCAGATTTTTTGACCGGATCTGGGGGCTGTGGCCAGCCCTTACCCCATGCTCAACTGCACATCCAACCAGTAACTGGACGCATCGAGATTAAATCTCGATCGTTAATGCTGGGCTACTACCCAAATCTCAGAGTACCTCAAGAATATTGGCTGACCGATGATCTGGGCGAGTTTGATCAGCAAGGAAATCTCCAAATTATTGGTAGAGAAAGCCAAAAAATAATCAGCGGCGGCGAAAAGATCTTCCCGGAGCAAGTGGAAGCCGCTATTTTGGCTACTGGTTTAGTGACAGATGTGTGTGTCATGGGTGTCCCCGATGCTGAATGGGGCGATCGAGTAGTAGCCTGTTACGTTGGAGCTGTTGATCCGCTCGTTTTACAAACAGCCGTGGCCGATCGACTAGCTGCTTTTAAACGCCCCAAAGCCTGGTTTGCCTTGCCCAAAATCCCCCGTAACAGTCAGGGGAAAGTCGATCGAAAACGACTGCGCCAGCAAATTAATCCCTGGTAAAAGATAAGGTAATATGGGCATCCTTGTAACAATATCTACCAAATTTTCTAGCATGAAAAACTTTTTCCTGGCAGCACTCGGCCTATCTACCAGCGCTCTAATTTGCCAAGCTGCCACACCAGCCGCAGCTCAATTTGGTCAAAGCCAAGGAGCATCTTTTGCTCCTACAGTTACTTTCGAGAACGGCAGCACTCTCTGGAGTCTAGAAAATCGTGCTCCTCTCAGCGATAGTCTTTCTTTGCGCACCGTGGCGAGCTTTGCTAGCAGCAACTCTAATGGCAACAAATACGGCACCTCTTTAAACTACAATTTCAATCTCGAAGACGAAGCCAAAACTTTTAGTCCATTTGTGGGTGTTGGCGCTGCTTACTACTCTGGTGCTAATAACCAAATTGCTGGTTTTGCCCAAGCTGGAATCGACCTTAACTTTGAAGGTCTGAGCGTCACCGGCAGCGTTGCACTACCTTTTAACGGGGATCGTGGCCTAGCTACCTCGATCGGCCTTGGCTTAAAATTCTAATCAGCTCTCAATCACCAGAGCCACCGCCTCCCCCCGGCCTTTTTTGCCATTCATAGTTTCGCTGTTCCAAGCATAAGAAGTAAATTGGGGCAAAATTTCGCTGCAAAAAGCATCAGCAGCCTTCGATCGATAGCGATTGGGGTTGACGATCGCCGACAGAGTGCGCTGAATTTTTAGCCCGTCAATTTGGGCACGACACATCAGGCCAATTTGCAGCTCTTTTTCGATCGCCGTAAGAGAAACAAAAGCCGCCCCTAATCCGGCTTGTACAGCATTTTTAATGGCTTCGATCGAATTTAACTCCATCTCAATCTTTAACCGTTTGGGATCAATCTCGCAGCGGGTCAAAACCTGATCAATTACTTTGCGAATGGTGGATTGAGAATCTAAAGAAATGAACTTTAACTTATAGATATCTTCTTTGGGAATACTGCCAAGCTGGCCCAAAGGATAACTGCTGGGGACAATCAGCGCCAGCTCATCTTCGGCGTAGGGCACCACATCTAAAGAATCTTGTAATTCGGCTGGTACTTCGCCACCAATAATTGCCATGTCCACCTGGCCATTGGCCACACTCCAAGCTGTTCGCCGGGTAGAATGAACATGGAGCTGCACCGAAACATCCGGGTATTTTTCCCGAAAAGCGCCGATCATGCGGGGTAATAAATAGGTGCCAGTAGTTTGAGAAGCCCCAATAATTAGAGTGCCGCCCTGTAAGTTTTGTAAATCTTCGATCGCTCGGCAAGTCTCTTGGCAAAGAGTTAAAATCTTGTCTCCATAATTTAATAGCAAATGTCCTGCTTCGGTTAACTGCGCCCTGCGTCCACCCCGATCGAACAGCGGCACATCTAGCTGGCGCTCTAGGTTTTGTACCTGTAAACTAACCGCAGGCTGTGATACGTACAGGCTGTCGGCAGCGCGTTTAAAACTACCTTCGGCGGCGATGGCTTTAAGGATGCGTAGCTGATCGAGAGTAAACGGCAGATCGGACATATTTACGGTTACTAGAGAGCTACAGAGCCGCGTGCAGCACTGATCCTTTGATTATCCCCGAAAGAATGACCTTTGTATAATAAAAACTAATAAGCTTTTTCTCTTAGTTCAGGTGCCACATTTTGAAATATTCTCTGCCTTTTAGCCTAGACCGATTACCTCCAGAGACTTGTGTGGTGGGAGGAGCGGTGCGCGATGCGCTGCTGGGCAGAACCCGCGCAGTTATCGATATTGATTTGGTGGTGCCAGTAGATGCGGTGGAGTTAGCCCAAGAGATTAGCCGTGATTATCGGGCGGGCTTTGTGATGCTCGATGCCGAAAGATCGATCGCCCGTTTGGTGTTTGATGGTATGACTGTAGATTTTGCGCAGCAAATGGGTGGTAGCCTAGAAGCCGACTTGCGTCGGCGGGATTATCGGATGAATGCGATCGCCTACCACTTAAGGGATCAGCGCCTAATTGATCCTTTCGATGGTCAGGGTGATTTACAGGCAAAACTGGTGCGGATGGTTTCGGCGCAAAACTTAGCTGATGATCCCTTGCGATTATTGCGAGGCTATCGACAGGCGGCGCAACTAGGGTTTGAGATTGAAGCAGAAACTGCTCGCACTATTCATACCCTTGCCCCGCGCTTAAACACCGTGGCTGCCGAACGAGCTATGACCGAGCTGCGTTACCTATTAGCCGTCAGTCACCAGGATCCTCGGCTGGTGATTGCCGCCGTAGAATTACTCCAAGTCTGGTTGCCAGGAATTCAGCGGCAGACCTTGGCTTCAGAGCTGCAAGCCATTGCGGCTGCCCTGCGATTGATCGAATTCCAAGTTCCTTCGCTTTGGCAAGAACTAAATATTCCCCTCCGTCCAACTTTGCCTACGACCGGAGCCGATATCACTTTGCTCTATGGCCTGTTGGGATCATTGCCCAGTAAAGAAATATTGACTAATCTGACCGCCAGCATTGCCGAAATTACGGCGATCGACACACTACAACAAAGTGCCTCAATCCCTTGGCCAGCAAGTGTAGTAAATATCTTTCATTTGTTTCAAGCTACTGGCAAGCACTTTCCTGGGTTTGTAGTTCTTAAACTTGCTAACGGCTGGACTTTGGCTGCTTTAAAACCGCTGATCGATCGGTATCTCGACTCACAAGATCCTCTATCACACCCGGTGCTGATTATCAATGGCACCGAATTGATGTCTGCCCTAAATTTACCTCCTTCGCCAGTGATCGGGCAATTATTGGCAGCTATTCAGCTTGGGCAAGTATCTGGAGAAATTGTTACGAAACAAGAAGCTGTATCCTACGCTAGGTCAAAGGTTGCGGAATGTAAGTAATCTTGCTGGTAGATACACCCGACCTGAAAAATCAGGGTATAATTTGAGTGAACTTATAAATCATTCATTCTAAGCACAGAATTTTTAATGATCTTTGAGTTATACGAAAGCTTTGTCCTCACACGCAAGCTTTCCCAGCAAAAACAGGGAACGCTAAAACCACCAGTTCGACTATCTACGCTGATTGCAATGAACATCCCTCTTTTACCACTTCGTTCTCGGCTGCACCTGTTTCCCAAGTCCACTTTTTGGTTGAAAGCCTTGTGCTTACTCCCTTTGGCTATGCCCATAGTACGAGTCGTACTATCTGGTTTTGCTTGGTTTGGCTGGTTGAATTTCCCGTTTAGTTGGCTTGCGGCTACTGGCATCATCACGGTGCTACATATATTGCTTCCCATGGCAATTGTTGCTGGCATCTATTGGGGTGTTCGTTCAATGTGGTCAGCCAAAACGACCTTTTCTCAGGCTTTATGGTTTGCCTGTTCCACGACGTTGATTGCAGTAGTGTCCTTCTGTGGCACCGTATTGATCGCCGCTGTGGCAGAATCCACTATTTGCCGGATGCCTACGGCCACAATTTTAGTGGGTGGTAGCTGTAGTAATCACTTTGCAAACACTGATCTTACCGATGTGATCTCCAGTATGGAGACATATGATCTGCGCTATTACACCTGGGTGCTGTGGCTGATGTTAATTGCCTATTGCTATCAGGCTGAGGCTTACTTCTGGGAAAAAACATTGCCTATAATTGATGCCTTTGATACCTATCAGCAAGAAGACGAAGACATGGGAGAGCGGTTTAGTCATGAAGATATGCCTAGCCTCGATGTCATGAGACCAATTACAGACGGTGATGTTCTAGATGGTTCGCCCAATCTATAAACCGTAAAACAGCGTAATTTGAAGCGGAGTTAAAGGAATTAGCCTTTGACTCCGCTTGCTACATCGGTGGGCACGATGTACTTTTGTACGAACAAAAACATGACTAATACCGGGAAAATTGAAGTAATTGCACCTGCGGCTACCAGTCGCCAGTTAGAACCAAAGGCACCGCTAGAAAGCTTAGAAACAGCTAGGGGTAAAGTGTAAAACTGATCATCTTTAATTACGATCAGCGGCCACAAAAAATCACTCCAAGCACCAATAAACACAAAAATCGACAGGGTAATTAGCGCCGGACGGATCGCGGGCAGCATAATATTCCACCAAATGCCCAAGTCGGTGCAGCCATCAATACGGGCAGCTTCTTCGAGTTCTTGGGGCACCCCGCGAAAAGCTTGGCGTAGTAAATATATGCCAAAGGCCGAAACGATGTTGGGCAAAATAATTCCTAAGTAGCTATTTACTAGATCTAGTTGCACTGCAATGATATATAGCGGGATCATCACAATCTGAAACGGAATCATCAGGGTCGAAAGTACCACTGCCCAGATTGCCTTTTTGCCCCAAAAGTTTAGACGAGCTAAAGGATAAGCGGCTAAACTGCAAAACAGTAGGTTGCAGGCCACACTGGCGATCGCCACAATCATACTGTTAACTAAAGCCAAGCCAAAGTTGCTACTCTGAAACACTTCCCCAAAATTATCTATGGTAGGAGCCGTGGGTAAAAGCTGAGGCGGTGATTGGAAGACGTTTTCGCTGTTGGATTTTAAGGCAGTGCTGCTCAGCCACAGTAACGGGGCCAAAGTAATGAGGGCGATCGCACTGAGCACCAAGTAGTTAGCCAGGGTTTTCCAGTTGAATTTTTTCATGGATTTTTGGGATATCGATTTAGCGAAGGACACTTTGAATACCACTCACCCCTTGTGGAATAGCAGAGTGGTTACAAGAAAAGAAAAAATGAGGATAGACTAAATTACCCAGCAAAGGAGCTTAGTCTATCCTCATAGAACAATTAAAGCAAATCCCAGACCATCAAAACATCCGAGGTAAAGTGAAAATTTGCCTTAGACCACAACAAAATCCTGAGCAGATAAGATAGAATTACTATTGAACTGAGCTATCGCTAAGGGGCTAGCGTTAGCCACTGGATCCTTATAGTATAGTAAGCCATTGCTAGAGTTGTAGACAAGTATGCCTGAATTATTGGCTAGTTCGCCATCACTAGTTACCACTGTAAAGTCGCTAGCTTGACTGAAGCCATTACCCACTGAACTTTGCAGTAATTGGAACGTATTTCGATCGAGCGCGATTTTATCGGTGCCACGTTGGAAGTCTAGAACAAAATCGGCTGGCCCTTGGTTACTAACTCCAAAAATATCTAGCCCATCACCCCCAATAAGAGTATCTTGACCAGCACTGCCAAACAAGGTGTCATTGCCAGCATCTCCAAACAAGAAATCATCCCCTTGGCCGCCATCTAATAAGTCTTGGCCAAAACCGCCATTGAGTAAGTCACGGCCATCGCCGCCCAGCAAAGTATCGTTGTCATCGGCTCCATAGAGCGAGTCGTCGCCCACATCACCAACTAACCGATCATTACCCCGAGAGCCATCGAGAATATCATTCTCAAAGCCTCCATTCAATAGGTCATCACCTTCACCAGCAAACAAAGTGTCATCGCCATTGGCTCCATAGAGCGAGTCATCACCCAAATCACCAAATAAGAAATCACCACCGCTTTCCCCATCCAGCACATCATTGCCGAAGCCACCATTCAGTGAATCAAGACCATCGCCACCAAAAAGGGTGTCGTTATCATTTGCTCCATAAAGCGAATCATCGCCTAGTTCACCTTTAATGAAATCGTCCCCATTTTCCCCATCAATAATGTCATTGCCGTCGGTGCCAAAAAGCTGATCCTGACCATTCCCACCTCGGATTAAGTCATCACCATCGTTGCCCGTAATAGTATCGTTACCATCTAGACCACTCAAGATGTCATTATCACCCAGCCCATTTATCTGATCGGCTACTGGTGTGCCGGATAGAACATCTTGACCAGGAGTTCCATTGATTACTGAACCAGGGTTGGGATTAGGATTAGGGGTGAAACTATCGTCGTCACGAATAGTTAATAAGACCTCAGAGGTAGGTATCGTAGCTGTACCAGATCGATTAGTTAGCTGCAAACTGAAGGTTTCATCTCCTTCAATATCTTGATCTGGAGTGATGGCAATTTCTATTTGCTTAGAGCTTTCTCCAGGTGCAAAAACAACTTGAGCGGTTGTCAAACCATCTACAAAGTCGGCAGCCTGGACTGCTCTGTTGCCTGTGGCAGTGACTTGATATTCGATCGTATCGGTACCACTGAGGTTCCCAAAACGTTCGAGAGTAACTACGGCTTTGGCAGGTTGATCAGGGTTGCCTTCTAAAAAACGAGGGTCATCTGCAATAATCGAAACTCCGATCGAACTGTCATCATCTTGGATGTTAATCCCGGCAGTAGTTTGAATGGTGCCATCAGCAAAGGTTGCACCAGCACTCGTAGACAGATCCAAGAAAACTTGTTCATCGCCTTCGGCTTTAGTGTCACCCAGCACTTCAATATCGATATTACCGGAGGTTTGACCTGCGGAGATCGTCAGTTGGCCAGTTTTAGTGACAAAATCTTCTCCGGCAGTAGCGTTACTTGCTCGTGTGCTATAGTTAATAACTATTGGTTGGGTACTAGCTGCTGACAAATTAACTGTAAAGCTAGCAGTTTTGCTGCCGCTATTGCCCTCCACGATTGCGACCACTCGATCGGCCAAAGATAGCACGGGTGCAATTGCCAAAGTGTCTACTGCCAAGCGAACATCATTGAACTCGATAAACTCAGTATTCAACAACGTTGTATCGGAGCCAACATTTACCACATTGCCATTTTTGGTGATGGATCCTGCCACGGCTCGGGTTTTGTTGATCTTTACTGTGTCGGTGCCGTCGCCACCATCGATTAAGTTTGTCCCACCATTTAAAATAAAACGATCATTGCCGCCATTGCCTCGCAAAATATTGTTACCAGTACTGACAGTGATGGTATTGGCCAAATCATTACCATTGATTTCCCGACCAGTGAATTGACCAAGCGCAGATTCGGTAAAGTCGGATTGATTGACGCTAAAAGTAATTACCTCTGTGGTGCCATCTGCTGATTGCGAACGCACTTCCTGTTGGCCACTGGTGATTTTGTAATTGAGACTAGTGGTGGGAGTCCCATTATTAAAAACTAAGTCAAAAGAAACCTGGTTTTCGGCAGTTCGTCCAACAGTGAGCTTATCAATTGTGCCATCATAGCTCAGCCGCCCCAGAGCATCTACCACTAATTCAGCCGGGGTAATGGTATCAACAACCACTCCAGCCAGTTTTACATCAATGCGATCGATCGTGTTTCGATCAATTGTGGCTGCGTTAAATTGGGTGACTAAGTCAGCGGGGTTAGTTAACAGCACCGCATTATCAGAATCGATAATATCCAAAGAAGTTAGATCGGCTCCGCCAATGCCAAAAGCTCTGACCTCAGCAAAAGATTGCAGGCTGGTACTAGCACCACTACCAATTCCATCAGAAAGAAAATAGGCAATATTGGTAGCGTTATTGTTCCGCGACTGGAAAAACTGTTGAGCTTTGGCCAGTGCATCGCCAAACTCTGTACCGCCACCGGCACTGAGACCATTGATCGTAGAAATTGCCGAGGGAGCATCGATCGGGCCAGTTAAGGAAGCAAAGCTGTTAAACTCAATAACTGCAAATTCGCTGTTGGCAGCTAGTCCTCTGTCAATCAAAGACTGGGTGAGGGCTTGATAAGCATTTTTTGCCTGGGTAATTCGATCTTGCCCACCTGGTGTATCGACAATCGACATGCTGCCGGAAGTGTCAATAATATAAGCAAAGTTGAAAAGGGTTCCCTGTTTAGCACCTAAACTTAGACTGTAGTTGACATCACCATCAAATGTCCAGGCTGGAGATTTAACTGTAATGGTGCCGATTCTGCTGCCTTGACTATCTAAGACATCTTTTTCTGGATTGATCTCGGATCCATCTTTAATTTTGGCAGAATTTTTGGGATCAACTTGCAGTGGCACAAAAAACAAGTTACCGTCATCATCTTGCTTGTCTCTGTTAGCATCCTCGAATTCAAACACCCCAAATTCGATCTCTTTCAGGCTATCTTTAGCATCGGTTTTGCTGCCACCGGTATGGTCGAAGGTAAAAAGTTTGTTAGTAGGATCGGTGATGTTGTAAGTGTAATTAGTAAAAACATCGGAAAACAAGGCTTGGTCAACACCGTCGCCTCCTTCTAATCGGTCATCGGCACCACCACCAAAAAGTCGATCGTCACCGCTTCTGCCTAAAATCCGTTCTTTGCGATAAGAACCAATAATAGCGTCATTGCCAGTAATGGGTGTGGTCAGAACAAAGTTTCTGTCAGAACCTACTAAAGCATTTTCCGGTAACAGATTGGCATTACCTGCCCCAGAGCCAGCTTGAATTTGGTTTATAATACTGTCGTAGAGATCAGTTGTTAGTACTGTGCCATTATTTGTATTAGTACCAGAGAAGGCTCCACTATAACCGTTTGTATGAATGCCCAGCACACGTGGTACTGTATCACCGGACAACACATGCCAAATACCACTACCACTTTGTCCCGGCTCAGTATCTACGTTACCGCTGTAGAAAATTTTACCGTTGCTAACAGAAGTTATGTTACCAGTACCAGTCCCTGGAGAAAGGACTAATGCTCTGCCATTATTTGGAGGAGGAGCCGGATAGCCCGCAGTGACAATGCTTAACCCATTAGCAGTATCTTGGTTAACAAATGCTAATAATCCGACGGTATTGCTTGCGGCAATTGGTGCATCGTTAGTTCTGAATAAAGCTATATCATTCCTTGGTATAGGAGTTGTGTTAAACCCTCTAGGGAAGAAAATAGTGGAAGGAGAAACATTAACACCGGGGTCAGTGATGTTAGCCCCAATGTTACGGGATAGAAGATTTGGCTGTTGAGAACTAGTTGTTGTTCTAATACTGTTATAAGCACCGCTGAATTGTTGAAAAGCATTATGTCCAGCCGTCAACACATAGTTAGGGTCAATAGTAATACCACTGCCTACGCTGTTTTGAGCTATGCCTGGTGGAGTAGATAATTGAGAGTCAATTGCTACCACAGCATTAAAGGGAAATGTCACAAAGTTCGTAATTATTGAGCGGTCATCAGTATTTGTAATAGTCATGGGGCTGAAATAAGTGGTTGTAATTAATTAAAATGCTAATTCTGTGGGGTTGCGCAAATCATAACATTATTGCCGCCAGAAGTGCTGAGGTTGACGGTTTTAAACAGAAAGTTTTTAGACAAAAAGCTTTGCTTGATGTTCATTCTGTTGGTACTAAGCATTTTAGGAGGGGTAGCACTGAGATCAAATAAGCTTATTCTCCCTAGTATTTCACTGTCACCTGTTGTAGGATAGCTACTGATAAATAAATTTTCGTAAGCAGAAATACTACCAGGTCCGGCAAATAGATTAGAATTACGACTTAGAAGATCAAAAACTAAAATTTTCGCCTCAGAAGTTTCTTTAGAAGTTGAAACTAAGTATTTTTGTTCGGATATAATTAAAAACTTATCAGTGAGTTCAATTGCGGATATCCCTTGTAGAGGAACTTTAATTATTTCTGGTAATATCTCAGGAGTCCTCAAGTTAAAAATAGAAATATGTCCTTGTTGTTTATCAATATTTCTCCCAACTGCTAAGCGATCTTTGTGAAGAGCAATTTCACCGCCAATATCAATGACACGACGATTATTTTTAGATAAGAGGATTGTGTATTTTGACGTCTTATTTTGGTTGTTATAGCCAAGCACTCCGAATGCAATTTTACCGGCATCAGCCACAACAGAAAAACCACTTAATTCTTTGGCATGTGATCGATCTATTCGTTTCAATTGAGCATTAGATCCAATAGACGTACTATATATAGCACCCGTATAAGCTAATCCATTACGACCAAAGGGCTGAAATGGATAAAGTATTCTTTCTTGATCTTGAGGATTTTGTTTAGAAGCGTAAGCCCCAATTACTAAAGTATCTTCAGTAAGTGCTAAGCTATAGCCAAAACCACTGCCAATATTATCAATCAAAGAATTTTTTGGGGGCGAAATAGTGCGAAATTTTATCCATCGTTGAGTAGCAGTACGCCGGTAAACAGTGACCCGATTGGCTCCAGGATCTCCAACTGCTAAGTACTTCTGATCAGCGGTTAACGATTCTCCAACCCTATAACTATCTCCTATTTGCCTGTCAAGGCAGATTTCAGCAAGTGTTGATTCTGGCAAAGCACAGGCCGTAAAGCAACCTGCCAACAATAATAGTGATAACTTCATAATAATTTGCAAAATAGAACAGGCTAGTCTAACAATTTATTATAGCTTCTATTGCCTATTTAAGCACAAGAAATTATTTATAACTATTTATTGCTTCTGGTTAAATAGTCAGCACTAGTAAGTAACTTCGCAATTAGCTAGGTAAAGATTCGATACAAAGCTTAATTGCCTTGTATTGTAAACAGTTCTTGATCATTTAATTGAGCATCCTGAACATCAACTTTTTTTTGAGAGTATATCAAACGAGGCTTATTAATATCTTGGAAATCAAACAACTCAATCTGTCCCGGGTTTTCATAGTCAGGTGTGTATGGATAATTTCTAACCAACAAGTTGCGATGGGTATGTACCATGCCTGAGCCTTTAAGGAGTGTCAAAAAAATGATTGATCCTGCGATAATGATGTCAGTCTCTAATCTGTAGCGTTCATATGCTGTTAATTTCCACCATCCAAATGACAG
>JAYUSV010000451.1:0-11599 GCA_043755495.1 Synechococcales cyanobacterium | reverse complement strand
ACAAAATGGCCATCACTTTAACTAACAGCACAGCTTACACACAGGATTTTAATACCTTAGTCAATACTGGTACCTCTAGCACTCTTCCAACAGATTGGCTAATAGCTGAGACTGGGACTGCTGCGAACTTGACGTATACCGCTGGAACTGGCTCTGCTAACACAGGCGATACTTATAGTTTTGGAGCAGCAGGTTCTACCGATCGAGCATTGGGTGGTCTCCAATCAGGTTCTTTAATCCCTTCTTTTGGCACAAGCTTCACCAACAATACCGGCTCTACTGTTACTGCTCTGAACATTGCTTATAGCGGTGAAAGATGGCGCGTGGGTGCAGCAGGCCGAACAGATCGACTTGATTTTCAATACAGCACCGATGCTACCAGTCTCACCACCGGCACCTGGACAAATGTTGATGCCCTTGACTTTACTCCATCAACTGTAGGAACAACTGTTGGAGCCACCGATGGTAACGCTGCTACTAACCGGGCTAATGTCAACAGTTCGATCGCCGATTTATCTTTGGCCAATGGCAGCACTTTTTGGATTAGATGGAATGACTTTAATGCAACTGGATCTGATGATGGTTTAGCAATCGATGATTTTTCATTAACACCCGTAGTTTCGACAGTAGCAGCAGGCATCACGATTACTCAATCTGATGGCAATACAAGTGTTACCGAAGGTGGTGTATCGGACAGCTATCAAATATCTCTCAACACCCAGCCTACTGCTGATGTGACTATCACATTGACGAATCCTGGCTTACCATCTCAACTGGCGGTAACTCCGACTACCTTGACTTTTACTCCTACTAACTGGAATACAGTACAATCAGTTGCGGTAACTGCTGTAGATGATTCATTGGTAGAAGGATTACACAGCAGTGTGATCAATCATAGTGTTGCAAGTACTGATTCTAATTACAGCACGGTTTCAGTCCCAGCCGTGACAGTAGGAATTGTGGATAATGATGTAACAGTAACCAAGATTCATGATATTCAGGGCAGTGGTAGCACTTTTAACACTGCTTTTGGTGGTTCTCAGACGATCGAAGGCGTGGTTGTCGGCGATTTTCAAGGTGCTAGCAAGCTCAATGGTTTTTATTTGCAAGAAGAAGATGCTGATGCTGATGCCGATGCTGCTACCTCTGAAGGAATCTTTGTATTTGATCCTACTGGGCTGTTCAGCGGGACAGTTGGCAGCAAAGTGCGACTCACTGGTAACGTAAGTGAATTTACCTCCACCAGTACCAGCATTGCCGGAGCTGCTAATAGTAGCCTGACTCAAATCTCTGGCATTACCAACGTAGTAAATTTGGGTAACGTAGCTCTGCCAACTGTTACCAATATTGTTCTGCCTGTAACCAGCACCGCCGATTTGGAGCGTTACGAAGGAACATTGGTGAATATTAGCGCTGGAGCAAACCCATTGACTGTGACTGAGACCTTTAAGTTAGGTCGCTTTGGTCAAGTGGGCTTATCTGGTAATGGACGAATTAATCAATATACCCAAAGTAATGCACCCAGCGTCAGCGGTAACACAAACTACCTAGCCAATCTCCAGGACAACTACATCATTTTGGATGATGGTAGCACTGCTCAAAATCCTGACCCCACAATTCATGCTCGGGGTGGTCAGCCTTTGAGTGCTAGCAATACTTTACGCGCTGGAGATACGATCGCCAGCATTAGTGGAGTTTTAGATGAACGCTTTGAAGGATTCCGGGTTCAAACTACCACCCCGGCTAACTTCTCAGCTACCAACGCCCGCGAAGCAGTGGCTCCAGCAGTAGGTGGTAATTTAAAAGTTGCCAGTTTTAATCTGCTTAACTTCTTCAATGGCAACGGGATTGATGCCAACAGTGATGGGTTAATTGATGGTGGTTTTCCTACTGCTCGGGGTGCAAACAATGCCACAGAGTTTAAACGCCAACTCGATAAAACAGTTCAAGCGGTTTTGGGCTTAAATCCAGACATCTTTGGCTATAACGAGATTGAAAATGATGGATATGGTGCAAATAGTGCCGTTCAAGGACTAGTCGATTCGCTCAATGCAGTTGCAGGCGCTGGCACCTATGCTTTTGTTAATCCACCAGCAACTGCTTTAGATGCTAGTGGCAAGTTTGGTGGTGACGAAATTGCGGTTGGTTTTATCTATAAAACCAGTGCGGCTCGCGTTGCGCCGGGAACGAATCCGGCTGCTCTAACCACTGGCGAATTTGACCAAGTTACTAGGCGCGTACAACGCCCCGCTTTAGCCGTGACTTTTGAGAGGCTCGTAAACGGTACGCCTACAAATGAAACTTTTACCGGAGTAATTAATCACTTTAAATCTAAAGGCTCCAGTGCCAACGGGATTGGTGATGCTGATGCTGGGGATGGTCAAGGTTTATCTAACGGTACTCGAACTCGGGCTGCTCAAGAATTAGCCACATGGTTAGCAACAAACCCCACTGGTACTTCAGATGCAGACTATCTCGTTCTGGGCGACTTGAACGCCTATCGTTTGGAAGATCCGGTTACCACTCTGACCAATGCTGGTTACAGTAGCCTGTTCGACTCAGACTCTTATTCTTTCCAGTTCAACGGGCAATGGGGTTCTTTAGATCACGCTTTAGCTAGCGGTAGTCTTACCAATCAAGTTACTGGTGCGGCCAAGTGGCACATCAACTCAGATGAGCCAACAGTTTTAGACTACAACACCGAATTTAAGTCTACTGGTCAAGTTAATAGCTTCTACAACATTGATCCTTTCCGGTCATCCGACCATGACCCGATCGTGGTGGGGTTAAACTTGCAACCTAATAACAGCGCCCCGACCGGAGCACCAACCACCATCTTACCTAGCACTAATGAAGATACTAGTATCACTATTGCCTCTGTCGATCTTTTAGCTGGCTTTAGTGATGTAGATGAAGACATCCTCTCGGTGGTTAACCTAGTAGCCAATAGTGGTACCTTAGCAAATCTCGGTGACGGCTTATTTAACTTCACACCCGGTGCTAACTTTAATGGTGAGGTCATTCTTACCTACGATGTATCTGATGGCGTTACTGCTTTAACTAATCAAACTCGCAGCTTTAATATTGCTGCTGTAAATGATGCTCCAACTATCATTTCTCCATTGGCAGTGTTAGCTGGCACCAACGAAGATACAGCCCTTACGATCAACGCTAGCGATCTCTTCGTTGGCTTTGGTGATGTAGATGGAGACACTCTATCTGTCGTTGATCTGGTTGCCAGTAATGGACAGCTAGTCAATAATAATAACGGCACCTACAGCTTCACGCCTACGATTAACTACAACGGCTTAGTTAATCTCACTTATAGTGTCACTGATGGTTTGATTAATTTGGCTGGGCAGGCTCAAAGCTTCACCGTTGCTGCTGTGAACGATGCGCCGATCTTGCAACAGCCGATCGCTGATCAATCAGCCGGACGAAACCAGCCTTTCAGCTTCACTTTACCCAGCAATACTTTCACTGATGTAGATGCTGGGGATGTGCTTAGTTACAGCGCTAGCCTAAGTAACGGTCTTCTTCCTAGCTGGTTAACCTTCGACTCTGCTAACAGAACCTTTACTGGAACTCCCCCGCTCGCTAATATTGGTAGCCTAGATATTAAGGTAACTGCTACAGATAACAGCGGTGAAAGTGTTAGTGATAATTTTACTCTCACAGTCGGCCAAAGCATCGTTGGTACTTTCCGGGCAAATAACCTTGTTGGTACTAATGGAAATGATCATATCCTTGGTCTAGCTGGCAGAGATACAATCTTTGGTGGCGCTGGAGACGACACTATTAGTGGTGGCTCTGATCTAGATAGAATGGATGGAGGCGCTGGCTTCGACATAGTAGATTACGAATATTGGGATTTTGGTGGGAATTACAATCTCCAAACTGGGATTGCCTCTTTTGCTGGGTTTTACAGCGAGCAGATTCTCAACTTTGAAGGTATTTTGACCGGTGGTGGTAACGATTTCGTAACTGGTAGCGATGCCGATAATCGCATCGAAACCGGTGCTGGTAGAGACAGGATTGCTGGTGGAGCTGGCAATGACACCATTTATGGTGGAGCCGGAGCTGACCAACTTCTGGGAGGGGCAGGAGCTGACGACCTTTTTGGTGGTGCTGGTAGAGATGCTTTTATCTTTAACAATTCCAATGAGGGAATTGATAGAATTAACGACTTTGTAGTCGGCAGCGATCAAATCGAGATATCTAGCACTGGCTTTGGTGGATCGAGCATCATTGGCAATACTGGAACATTAAGAGACACTAGATTTGTCGTGGGAGCAAGTGCTACTACCGCAAGCCAGCGATTTATTTACAACAATACGTCTGGGGGCTTGTTTTTTGATAGTGATGGCATCGGTGCATCTGAACAAGTGCAGATAGCTCAACTGTCTGAAAATCTTTCTTTAACCAACAGAAGCTTTTCTATCTTCTATTAAGGGACTAACTTAATAAGTATGAGGCATAGTATTTCTCTTCCTTGGTGGAGAGAAATACTATGCTTTTTGGTTAATTCCGATTCTACTCAGTCGCTAGCGAATCGAGTTAATTTGATTTTAATCATTTCATAACCTAATCTAAACCTTCTGGAAAACACAATCATTTATGATTACTGATGGTCTGTAAACAGGCTGCGTCAGTGGCCTTCTGAGCAGACAGACGATGTGCTCAAGATAATTTATCTCACCAGAATGCTTGGAGAGAATGATAGCTCTTAGCTTTGTCAAATCTATGGGTTATTTCAAGAAAACTTTGTAATTATTACAGTTGGGAATTAAATATGACGATCGCAATTACTGAGTATTCATATACTGCTGCCAATACTGAATTCTTTGAGCTAACCAACACTGGCAGTACCCCAATAGATTTGACTGGTTGGAGTTTTGATGACAATACTCGTACTTCAGGATCGTTTTCTTTGAGTGCTTTTGGGGTGGTAAATGCTGGAGAATCGGTTATTGTCACCGAAGCTGCTGATGTGAACGTTTTCCGCACTGCTTGGAGTATCCCTGCCGCCGTTAAAATAATTGGCGGATCGAACCAAGGGCTGGGGCGCGCTGATGAAATTAATATTTATGATAACAATGGTAATGGTCTGTTGGTCGATCGGCTAACCTATGACGATCAGACGATCGCTGGCTCGGTTCGGACTCAAAATGTTAGTGCTTGGACTGATGCAGCCAACCTGGGCAAAAATGATGCCACAAAATGGCGGCTTTCGGTAGTGGGCGATGCCCAAAGTTCAGTGCGGTCTGCTGGTAACGATATCGGCAACCCTGGGCGCTATATTACTGGGCCGACATCCATTGATCTTTCTACTTATACTCGAATTGGCCGCTTCGACCTGCCCGAACCAACCAGAACTACTGCTCCCCCCAACAGTTTGCTGGCACAAGAAGCCTCTGCTGTGACTTACAACAAGGATACCGATACATTGTTTGTGGTTGGTGATGGCAGCAGATCGATCGTTCAAGTATCTAAAACTGGTCAACTAATTAACTCCATGACCCTCGCCTTGGGGGCTAGTCCTCAAGGCACCGAATTCTATGATTTAGAAGGACTGACTTATGTTGGCGGTGGCAAGTTTGCTTTTGTCGAAGAGCGCGATCGACAGGTTAGCTTATTCACTTACACTCCAGGTACCACCCTCAACCGCACAGATGTTCAAACAGTTAAGCTAGGTACTTCGATCGGCAACGTTGGCATAGAAGGCATTTCTTATGACCCACAAACCAGCGGATTTATTGCGGTCAAAGAATCTGGCCCAGCAGGAATATTTCAGACCACTATTGATTTTGTCGCAGGCACCGCCAGCAATGGTTCACCAACCACCGTTAACTCTACTGACTTATTTAACCCAGCACTGGCTGGTCTTGCAGACTTTGCCGATGTGTATGCGCTCTCGAATGTGACTTCGCTTAACGGCAGGGCGGATGCTGGCAACATTTTGGTGTTAAGCCAAGAATCCGGCAGAATTGTGGAAGTCGATCGAACAGGCAATATCCTCAGTTCATTAACAATCACTGCTGGTGCCGGTGATATTGCGGTTCCAGATCAGCAGCACGAAGGCTTGACCGTTGATAAGGATGGCTTTTTGTATGTGGTCAGCGAGAATGGTGGCGGCGATAGTAATCGTCCGCAGCTCTGGGTCTATGGGCCGAATGCATCGCCAATAATAAATTTGGCTCCGACTGCTGTGGCCTTGACCAATCCGGTGAACTCGATCGTGGAGAATACCAGTACCGCGACTCGGATTAAGGTGGCAGATGTGGTAGTCACGGATGATGGCCAAGGAACTAACAATCTAACGGTATCAGGGCCCGATGCTGGTTTCTTTGAGGTTGATAGCAGTGGTTTGTACGTTAAAGCCGGAACCGGTCTAGATTTTGAAACTAAGGCTAGTTATAACTTGTCAGTCAATGTGGAAGATGCAACTGTTGGCGGCACTCCAGATGCTACTAGCGCTTTTGCCTTAGCTGTCACGGATGTATTAGTTGAAACTCCCCCTATTCCTAACAGCATTTTTATCACCGAAGTTGCTCCCTGGAGCAGTGGCAACTCTCCGGTAGCCGCCGACTGGTTCGAGCTGACGAATACTGGTACCAGCGCAGTGGATATCACCGGCTGGAGAATTGACGATAACTCCAATGCTTTTGCTAATGCGGTGGCTCTGAGCGGTATTACAACTATTGGTGCCGGAGAATCGGTGATTTTCGTCGAGGGTGCCACTGCCAACCCTAACTTCCGGCCAAACTGGTTTGGAACCAATCAACCAGTTGGTCTGCAAATTGGTTCATACAGCGGTGCTGGCGTAGGATTAAGCACTGCTGGTGATGCTGTAAATATTTATAATGCTAGCGGGGTTTTGCAGGCCAATGTAGTTTTTGGCGCATCACCAGCCGCTGCACCTTTCACTACTTTCAATAATGCTGCCTTGGCGAATAATGCCACGATCTCCACAGCCAGCGTCGCTGGCACCAACGGTGCTTTTTCGATCGTCAATACACTCAACAGTACCGAAATCGGTTCTCCAGGTGCAATTAGCCTAAAGCAAGAGCCACCGCTGGGCGGAAATGACAATGCTCAGACGGTGCAAAACAATGCTGTAGTTATTCCGGTAGCTGCTCTAATTGCTAATGACACTAGTAATGCTCTTGCTCCTCTAAGTGTGACCGGGGTAAGCGGAGCAGTAAATGGTACTGCAGTATTAAATAACAATGGCACTGCCGGTAATGCCACCGATGATTTTGTAACCTTTGCACCAGCCACTAATTTTGTGGGGGATGCCAGCTTTGACTACACCTTGAGTAATGGAAGCCTGACTAATACTGCCAAAGTAACCGTAGCAGTGAATCGTAATGCAGTCGGCACTCCAGCCTCGGATAACCTGATTAGCTTAAACAAGGTTGGCGGTATCGTCAGTACCAATGGTGCTGAGATTGCCGCTTTTGACGCTGGCAGCGATCGACTATTTGTAGTTGCAGGTTCTTTGGTAGAAATCCAAAAAGTAGATAACAAAGGCGCAATCACCGCCGATGGCTCTTTGGCATTCGGCTTTACACCCCCCGCTGGCACCGAAGTACTGCCCAACAGCGTAGCAGTTAAAAACGGTGTGGTGGCGGTAGCTTATGCCGTTGCCAATACCACCACCAGGGCACAGCAAGCCGGACAAGTAAGTTTTTACAATGCTGCCACTGGAGCATTTTTAAACTCTGTAGAAGTGGGCTTCTTGCCAGACATGTTGACCTTCACGCCTGATGGTACCAGAGTCTTGGTGGCCAACGAAGGTGAACCGAACAGCTACGGTCAAGCTAATTCCTTCGATCCAGAAGGTTCGGTAAGTGTGATTAATATTGCTGGTGGCGTAGCTACAGCCACTGTGCAAAATGCCTCTTTTGCTAGCTTTAATAGCCAAATTGCAGCCTTAAGAACTGCCGGAGTGCGGATCTTTGGTCCAGGCGCGACAGTGGCACAAGATTTGGAACCAGAATATATTGCGGTATCGCCAGACGGTCTGACGGCCAGAGTGACCCTGCAAGAAAATAATGCGATCGCCATTTTGGATATTGCTACTGCCACTATTACTAGCGTTACACCTTTGGGAGTGAAGAATCACAGCTTGCCCGGTAACGGATTAGATGCCAGCGATCGAGACCTCAATGGCACTGTGGGCACCATCAAGATCCAGAATCAGCCCGTGGTCGGACTATACCAACCCGATGCGATCGCCAGTTTTAGTATCAACGGCCAAGCCTACTACATTACCGCCAACGAGGGCGATGCTCGTGATTACACCGGTTTCGCGGAAGAATCGCGGGTGGGCGCGGCTGGTTATGTCCTTGACCCCACTTTGTTCCCTAATGCGGCTACTCTCAAACAAAATGCCAACTTAGGCCGGTTGACAGTGACTAGAGCCACTGGAGATACCGATGGGGATGGAGACATCGATCGCATTGAAGCTTTCGGTGCTCGCTCGTTCACCATTTGGGATGCCAGCGGCACCCAAGTATTTGATAGCGGCGACCAGATTGAACGAATTACCGCTACCCAAGTTCCGACTTTGTTTAACTCTGATGGCACGGTTGCTACTTTGGATACCCGTAGTGACAACAAAGGCCCAGAGCCTGAAGGTGTAGCGATCGGGGTGATCGACAATCGCACCTATGCTTTTATTGGTCTAGAACGGGTCGGCGATGTGCTGGTTTACGATGTCAGTAACCCAAGCCAGCCTCAGTTTATCCAGTATCTGAATACCCCAGAAGATGTAGGGGTTGAAGGGCTCAGCTTTATTGCTGCTGCCGATAGCCCTACTGGCAAGCCCTTACTAGTGACAGCTAACGAAATCAGTAAAACTACAGCTCTGTTCGAGATTTCTTTAGAAACTGGCAAGTCGTTAGCCAGCACTAGCTTCCTTGGTCAACAGACTTTTGCTACTGGCCTAGTACCCACTGGTGATGCCGGTAAAATCAACGGCGTGGATGTGCCTCTGGGCGGATTGTCTGGGGTGACTTATGATGCAACGAACAATCGCTACTATGCTATTTCGGATGATCGATCGCAGTTTGGCCCAGCCCGGTTCTATACTTTTAATCTCGACCCAGCTACCTTAACAGCTACTGGCGTGAACTTCACTGGTGTTACCGCGCTAAAAGATACCAATGGTAATACTTTTGCCTTAAATAGCCTAGACCCCGAAGGTATTGCCCTCTCGGGTAATGGCACTATCTTTGTTTCTTCCGAAGGTGAGGTGAGACCAGATCTCGGTGCTGGTCGAGTGACAAACCCATTTATTAAGGAGTTTTCGCTCACCACTGGTCAAGAAATTCGATCGTTTGCTGTCCCTACTAAATTCTTACCTAAAGTTCAAGATACCAATGGAGATGGCATTGTCAACACTGGTGATACTCAAACCGGCGGTATTCGCAACAACCTGGCTTTTGAGAGCCTAACGATCACTCCCGACCAACAAACTTTATACACCGCTACCGAAAATGCTCTATTTCAAGATGGCGCGACAGCGAATACTACGATCGGTAGCCGCTCACGAATTGTGCAGTACAGTGTAGCTACCGGGTTGCCAGAGAAAGAATTTATCTATATCACGGATCCGGTAGCTACAGCACCAGTGCCAGCCACTGGCTTTAACACCAATGGGCTAGTTGACTTGCTGGCGATCGACAATAAAGGCACTATCTTAGCCCTAGAAAGATCTTTCTCGGCAGGCACTCCTGGGACTGGTAACACGATCAAGATCTACGAATTATCACTGCAAAATGCCACTGATGTTAGTGCGATCGATAGTTTAACCATTCTGACCCCTGAGCAGTTAAACGCCTTACAGCCCGCTCAAAAGCGCTTGGTATTAAACCTCAACGATCTAAATCTTTCTACTGGCTTAGATAACGTAGAAGGGCTGGCTTTTGGCCCCAAATTAGCCGATGGTCGCCAGTCGATCGTGTTGGTGAGTGATAACAACTTTAGTGCTACTCAGTTCACGCAGGTGTTGGCGCTGGGTGCAGATCTAACCACTGTTCCAGACTCTTTGCCCAAAATTACCAACTACGACTTTACTAATCTGCCCAAGTTGGGCACAGCTTCTAACGGCCGAGAAATCTTCTTGGGGGGCTTCTCTGGTCTGTTCTTCCAAGGTTTAGCCGCCAATGGTAATTTAAAGTTTGTCACCAATACCGATCGAGGGCCAAATGGTGAGCCGACCGGCGCAAATCGCCCTTTCTTGTTGCCCAGCTTCCAGCCAGAAATTGTCAGCTTTGAACTCAATCGCACCACTGGCGTAATTGATATCACCAAGCGCACTGGCCTGTTTCGAGCTGACGGCACCACACCTTTGACTGGCTTACCTAACCTGCGAGCTCAAGCCAACGGCTTGGCCTACACCGATGAAATTGGGGTGGACTTAAACGGCACAGTACTAGCAAACGATCCTTTTGGAGCTGATTTAGAAGGCATTGTGGTTGCCCCCAATGGGGATTATTGGTTGGTGGACGAATACCGACCAGCAATTTACCACTTTGATATTAATGGCAAGTTGCTCGATCGATTTATCCCTAGAGGCACTGCCGCAGCAACTGCACCAGATTCAGCCCCCGGCACTTTTGGCACCGAAGTATTACCAGAGGTTTATGCCCAACGACGCAGCAATCGGGGCTTTGAGGCAGTAGCTTTAGATGGCAACAAGCTCTATGCCTTTATCCAAAGCCCGATCGACAATCCCGATAATGGTGGAGATACGGCTTCAAGAGCTTCTCGCAATTTACGAATTCTGGAATTTGATATTGTTTCTCGGACGGTTACTGGCGAATATCTTTACTTATTGGACAACATCTCTGCCAGTGGCAATGCCAAAACCGATAAGTTGGGTGATGCAGTGGCCTTAGGCAATGGCAAGTTTGCCCTGGTCGAACGCGATGATCTGGCTACTAACGCTGCTAACAAATTGATTTATCAAATTGACTTGGCAGGAGCAACTAATATCAATAGTTTGGCTAACTTTACTTTGCCAGTCGGTAAAACTATTGAACAATTGAGTCCAACGGAGTTAACTACGGCCAGAATTACCCCCGTCAGCAAAAGCTTAATCGCCAACGCTGCTCAGTTGGGTTACACCGGAGTCGAGAAACTTGAAGGCTTGGCCTTAGTGGCACCAAATACCTTGGCTTTAATTAACGACAATGACTTTAACGTCGCGGGCGGCAATGTCCCTGAGCGATTGGGTATTTTGGAATTGGCCAAGCCTCTAACCGTGGCACAGCCAGCATTCCCAAATGGGGTAGCCAGTGGTGATACGACTCAAAACTCTACGGTGCTATGGACTAGAGCGAATACTTTGGGGAATGTGACTTTTGAATATTCTACCAATGCTAACTTTAGTTCGATCGCCGGTAGCAAAACAGCCATAGTTACCAACGCTCTTCAGCCAGTCAAAGTCAACGTAGATGGCTTAGCTGCCAACACCGACTATTTTTATCGAGTTACCGATGCCAATGGTGCTCAAAGCAACGGTAAGTTTAGTACCGCTGCGGCCTTGGGCAATCGCACTGGTCTGAGATTTGGAGCTTCTGGCGACTGG